>CAINVQ010000152.1 GCA_903854175.1 uncultured Actinomycetes bacterium
TGAACAAGTTGCTTCAATTGATCGTGTCAATGTTGTTCTCGAACTAGTTGGAGCAGCACACCTAAATGCCGCTCAACACGTGCTTGCCCCCTCCGCTCGAATTGTTGTAATTGGAGTAGGTGGTGGTGGCAGTACTGCTGAGTTGAATCTTCTCAATTTCATGAGTACTCGTGCACCACTTACTGGTTCAACACTTCGAGCCCGCTCACGTGAAGAAAAAGCAGAAGTAATTACCCATGTGAACAAAATTCTTTTGCCACTTTGGCAAAGCGGCAAACTGAAAGTACTAATAAATAAAAGTTTTGAAATCGAAGAAGTAGAAAATGCCTACAATTTCTTCGCTGAACGCGGGAAATTAGGAAAAGTTATCTTGAGTATTGCTTAATGATTGAACGTCCACACCCATCAAGGCTTTCGCCATCACGTACTGACTATGACCTCATTATCGCGGCCCATGATGACGCCGTACTTAAAGGAAAAGATTCCTACATTGATCCGTCTTCGGGTCTTACAGTACTTACTGTCAGCGCTCATAAAGCACGTGGAACATGCTGCTCGAGTGGATGTCGTCACTGCCCATTTTTAAAGAACTAGTTCTTAAGAAGTTCACTAAGTGGGGTGTATTCCATCCCCTGTGCTTCAGCAACTGATGCGTAGGTGAGCTTTCCTTCAACAATGTTCACACCTTCGGCGAGGGCATCATCACTCATAACCGCATTCTTCCAGCCATTATTTGCAAGGCTAAGCGCATAAGGCAAGGTTGCATTTACAAGTGCATAGGTTGAAGTGTACGGAACGGCTCCAGGCATGTTCGCGACACAGTAAAAAATTGACTCAGCGACTTTGAATGTGGGCTCTGAGTGTGTCGTTGCGTGTGTAGCTTCAAAGCAGCCACCTTGGTCAACTGCAATATCAACCAGAACGGATCCTTTTTTCATACGGGCAACCAGTTCATTGCTCACAAGTTTCGGCGCCTTTGCGCCAACAACGAGTACCGCACCAATGACTATGTCCGCATTCAGACACGCGGTTTCGAGTGATGATGGGTTCGAGAGGATGGTTTTCACTTCACCCTTGAAATGTTCGTCAATGTAGCGAAGACGTTCAGGGTCACGGTCAAGAACTGTTACATCAGCCTGCATACCGTGAGCAATCACTGCCGACTCAAATCCAGAAATTCCACCACCAATAATCACTACGTTGGCCGGATCAACTCCGTACACACCACTAATTAGTTTTCCGCTCCCACCAAATGGAGCCATCAAGTGGTGGGTCGCAACCATCGGAGCCATTCTCCCAGCAACTTCACTCATTGGTCGAAGAAGTGGCAAAGCATTATCAGGAAGTCGGACTGTTTCATAAGCAATAGCGACGTTGCCAGCTTTAAGAAGGGCGTCAGTACATTCACGACCAGATGCCAGGTGAAGATACGTGAAGAGAACTTGTCCTTTTCTAAGGCTTAGACGGTGATATTCATCTGCGATTGGTTCTTTCACCTTCATCACCATGTCTGACAAAGCCCAAACATCATCAGCAGAATCAATGATCCGTGCACCAGCTGCGATGTACTGCGCGTCTGTAATTCCAGAACCGCTGCCCGCACTTTTTTCAATTAGTACCTCATGGCCAGCTTTGGCAAAAGCAAGAGCACCTTCAGGTGTTACCGCTACGCGACCTTCATCTTTTTTAATTTCTTTTGGTACGCCGATGATCATCAGAGATGATCCTTTCTTATTTAGTCAATCGTGTCGTAGGAGACACGTTGTTGCTTGAAAAAGTTTGTTTTGCCACGTGTGATGTACATCGTAAAGAGCATGAAAGGAATTCCTGAAGCAAGTACCACAATGTCTGGAATCGCTGTAGATCCCCCACTTATCAAAACTTGATAACAAACGAAGAGTAGTGAAACACCCCCAATGAATGGGAGGTACACCATAGTGACATTCTTCCTAAAATTTTGGCCAATTGTCTTTCTAAATGCCCAGGCGCATGCAATCCCAGTAAACCCGTAATAGAAAGCAACAAGAACACCAATGTTGTCAACAAGATTATTAAAAACGTCAGCACTTGAACTTGAAAATGTTGTTAATACGATTCCCACGAAACTAAGCAACGCAACAACAATTGTCCCTGCTGCTGGCGTCTGAAACTTAGGATGAATTTTTCCAAAGACTTTTGGCCAAACCCCATCACGGGACATGGCATAGGTAATTCTCGCTGCTGGCAGCACCGTTGTTTGTGTAGTCGCAACGGTTGAAGTGAGCACAGCAAAAATCATCAAATAGCTTGCCCAATGACCAAAAAGCTGATCACCGAAATAAA
>CAINVQ010000153.1 GCA_903854175.1 uncultured Actinomycetes bacterium
AGCTGGATCGAGATTGTTGCGGCTAGCGATTGCCTTCAGTGCTTCTGCACCAAGATCAACTGCATGCCAGTTCTTTAGTTTTCCATTACGTCTTCCGCCCGGTGTTCGGATGGCATCAACGATTACTGCTGTTTGCATTTTTCCCCCTCTAGGAGTGGCTAAAACCACTTTTCGCATCCTAGACCGCAGCGCGAAGTATCGTCGCAAGCATGACAGTTGCAAGAAAAGACATGGACAGATGGCTCGGTAATGGGGGCATGGAAATCATCGGAGCTATTGGTGGCTGCTTTGAAAGCTACGGCGTTGACGGAGAAGACCTTGGCTGGGCCAATGGTTTTTTCACTCCGACACAACTGGCTTGTAATCCCCATGGTGCAGTGCAGGCGGGAGTCCACTCTGTCCTACTTGACGCCGCGATGAACTTTGCCATAAACGCAGCACTATCGGGTAAAGACCGCACTCAAGCCACGATTGAAATGTCTACAGAGCTCATGCGTCCTGCAATGCTGTCTGAGAATTACACAATGCGCGGCGAGATTGTTCGTTTAACTCGTCAGATTGCGTACGCCGAAGCAACTATTTCAAACGCAGAAGGAAAACTTGTCAGTAGATCTACTGGAACGTTCCTTATTCACCGCGAGTAAAACTAAATGTGCACCGCTGGAATCTGGCCAAGTCGACCAGCTTGGTAATCATCGAATGCTTGCTGAAGTTCTGCGCGAGTATTCATAACAAAGGGACCGTACTTAGCTACAGGTTCACGAATTGGTTGTCCACCAAGAACGAGGACTTCAAGTGCATTGGTTCTGGAGTCCTGTGTTTCATTGGCGGACATGACTAGGTAGTCGCCATCAATGTGAACAGCCATTTGTCCCATTGCAATTGCGTGGCGATCTGTTCCAACAGTTCCCTCACCGGCGAGTACGTAGGTGAGTGCGTTGTACTCCTTGTCCCAAGGAAGCGAGATTGTCCCACCAGGCATCAGCGTTACGTGAAGAATTGTGATTGGTGTGTAGGTAGACCCCGGTCCAGTGTGCTCACCAAGTGAACCGGCAATAACTCGAACAATGGCGTCACCATTTTGATTCGTCAGAAGTGAAACATCGTTGGCACCAATATCTTGGTAGCGAGGATTCGCCATCTTCAGCTTCGCTGGCAAATTCACCCAAAGCTGAACTCCATGAAAGAGTCCGCCAGAATCAATAAGTTCATCTGGTGGTCGTTCAATGTGCAAAATTCCAGCACCAGCGGTCATCCACTGCGTTGCACCGTTGGCAATAATTCCACCACCACCGATTGAGTCTTGGTGAAGGAACGTCCCCTCCATCATGTAGGTAACTGTTTCAAAACCGCGGTGCGGGTGCCAAGGAGTTCCTTTTGGTTCTCCTGGGCCGTAGTCAATTTCACCCATTTGGTCCATGTGAACAAATGGGTCAAGGTCAGCGTCTGAGATACCAGCGAATGCACGACGGACAGGAAAACCTTCGCCCTCTAGGCCACGTGGAGCAGTGGTGATTGATTTCACACGACGAGGTTGGTCGCCAGGGCTCGGCGAAGTGACTTTAGGGAGCTCGAGTGGGTTGTCTACTGAAATTGCTGGCATACAGACAGGCTAATAGCCAGTCACCTACTGAGGGACAACGATGTTTTCTAAAAACTTTGTTGGGTCAACTGAGACAAAAATACCCTTGGCTTCTGCACAGATGGTGTCGCCATCACGCACTTCACAGGTAATAAAAAGTTTTCTTCGATCAATGTGATCAAGCCAAGCCTTCGCGACTATTGGTCTAAAGACTGGAGTTGGTGCTCGGTAGGCAACGTCAAGCTGCACCGTGAATGCAACAACACCTTGGATACTCATAACAAGTCCCATTGTTTCGTCAATAAGCGCGGCAACCATTCCACCGTGAGCTCTACCCGGGGCGCCTTCGAAGGCTTTTTCCAACGTTGCTTCAATGAAGGCAACTTCGCCTTCACGCCAGAGTTTTGCGTTGATGCCCATTGGGTTCGAGTCGCCAGAAACTACAGAGTCGGCAAAGAGCTGATGTTTTTCATCACGACCATCATTGGGTACCGTCATCTTGTA
>CAINVQ010000154.1 GCA_903854175.1 uncultured Actinomycetes bacterium
AAAGACTCCTTGCTGTGGCTCAATTTTTGCCCATTCCAAAGAGAGTCTGAATGAGTTGAGCCCAAGTGACTCAATAATGTCGAGATCTTCTTCGTATCTATTCCATGAATCACATGCATCGCCACATGGTTCAGCAGCAATAGTGTCTGGCTTGGTTTCGTAGCGGAACCAGTCAGTATTTTCACCACCGCCCTCGATTTGGTATCCCGATGTTGATGTTCCCCACAAAAAATCTTTTGGAAATGAGGTTTGGCGTTCTGACATATTTCAGTCCTTTTAATTATTTGAGCAAGATTCGCACGAATTGCTTCAACTTTGGAGCATACTTAGATTTATGACCAAAAAACATGCCCCACTAAGTACTGATCTCGCCAAGAAAATGCTCGAGACCGCCTACAACGAAGCTGCGCTTGGACTTAGCGAAGGTGGCATTCCAATTGGAGCGGCACTATTCACAAGAACTGGTGAACTACTTGGCTCAGGACACAATCGCCGTGTTCAAGAAGACGACGCTTCAGTACACGCCGAAACAGACGCTTTTAGAAAAGCTGGAAGACGACGTGACTACCCAGACTGTGTGATGGTCACCACCCTCTCGCCTTGTTGGTACTGCTCAGGACTTGTGCGTCAGTTCAATATTGGTGCAGTGGTGATTGGTGAAGCACAGACGTTTCACGGTGGTCACGACTGGCTTGAAGAACTAGGCGTAGAGATCATTGTTCTTAGCGATGCAGCGTGTATTGAAATACTTTCAACGTTTACTCACGAACACCCCGAACTTTGGAACGAGGACATCGGGTTGTAATTAACGAACTGGCGCCCCAAAGAGTCGGTCACCAGCGTCACCAAGTCCAGGTGTGATGTAGCCAACATCAGTTAGCTTCGCATCAAGTGCTGCACCAAAAATTTTAATTTCTGGATATTTAGAAAGTACATAGTCAATTCCTGGTTGCGCTGCGAGCAGACACAGCACTGTTACGGGACCCGGGTTGCGCTTTGCAATGATGTCAAGCACGCACACGAGTGATCCACCTGTTGCGAGCATTGGGTCACAAATAACTATTGGTGCACCTTCTAAGTCTTCAGGTACGCCGTCTAGATATACATCGGGCAGAAGAGTCTCTTCATTACGGCGAAGCCCCATAAGACAAACTCGGTGAACCGGAAGAATTTCTTGCGCGGCAGGACTCATTCCGAGCCCGGCACGAAGGATTGGAATAATCACATACTGCGTGTCGGCCTTAACTGCTGGTGCACCCTTTACAACTGGAGTGTCAACAGTCGTTGCAGAAACCTTGGCGTCACGAAATGCCTCGTAGGCAACAAACCTTGCAATTTCTCCAGCAAGACGTAGGAAGTCTGCGTTCGATGTCTTTTCATCTCGTAGTTGACGGATCTTGTCCGCCACTAATGGATGGTCAATAAAGTAAGTAGAAGCCACGTCGACACAATAGGCCATGGCGCTTCGTGAATTCCTGCACAAGTGAACAAGTAACATCAAGCAATGGCTATCTCGCACTCCACAAGGCCAAGCGCAAATCCTCTTGGTGGGGTGCACTCAAAGTACCCAGGCCCTAAAGCTCAGATTTCAAGAGATAAAACACTCTCCTGGTGGCGACGAATCCTTCCAGTAATTGCATCTCACAAGCTCACATTTGTTATTTCAATCGGATTATCACTCGTCAGTTTGATCTTCCAAACCCTGGTGCCAAACATGCTGAACGGTGCTATTGATAACGGACTAATTAAACACACCGCCAACCTTCACCGCGCAGTTATTGAAATCTTGATAATTGGTGTGCTCTCAGGAATTACAGGCATCATTTCGCGACAGTACGTGTACTCAACCGCGTACAACGTAGAAGCAGACTTACGTGCACTTATGTACAACCACCTCACGTGGTTGTCATTTAGTTTTTATGATCGCGTCCAATCTGGCCAACTGATAAGCCGATCAAACAGTGACATCAGAAGTGTCCAGATGTACTCAACGTTCGCTCCCCTAATTCTTGTGCAGTGCTTTATTGGAGTGCTGGCCTTCGGATTCATGTTGTCAATCAATGCACCACTGGCACTTATTGCCATGGCCATCATGCCAATGCTCTACTTCATTGGAATCAAGATGCGCCGAGTGCTTTTTCCAATTTCGTGGATCCTTCAAGCACGCCTCGCTGACGTGGCAACCATTGTTGATGAAAACATAAATGGTGTTCGCGTAGTTAAATCTTTCGCCCAAGAAGAAGCCGAAGTAAACCGACTAGCTGATGCGGCGGAACGAGTTTCGTGGGGTTATGTGAAAGACGCAGAAATTCGTGGTGTGTGGTCACCTTGGGTCCAGAGTCTTCCTCAATTAGGTCTCGCACTCGTGCTGTTTTTTGGTGGATGGATGGTGCTGCAGGGCAAACTTGGAATTGGTGCGATTTTGGCATTCAATGCGTACCTCTTGATGCTCCAAGCACCGTTCATGATGCTGGGACAACTTGTAATGATGGGCCAGCGAGCCAAAGCAAGCGCAGAGCGTATTTTTGAAGTCCTCGACGAAACTCCCGAGGTGTTCGAGCGCCCTGGTGCTTTTGATCTAGAAAATGTTTCAGGAAAGATTAATTTCAATCACGTCAAGTTTTCATACGCGAATGGTGCCGAAATCTTGCATGATTTTGATGCTCACATTGAAGCAGGAGAAACTGTTGCCCTAGTAGGACGAACGGGATCGGGTAAATCAACAGTTGCCAGACTCCTCACACGCTTTTATGACATCAACGATGGTTCAATAACCATTGATGACAAGGACATAAAGGACGTCACCCTGCAATCACTTCGTGACACGGTAGGTGTTGTTCTCGATGATCCATTCTTGTTCTCAATAGCTATTCGAGACAACATTGCGTACGGGCTACCTGACGCATCTCTTGATGACATCATCGCTGCTGCAAAGGCAGCAAACGCACACGAATTCATTGTGAAGCTCCCCAAAGGATACGACACCGTAGTTGGAGAGCGCGGCTACACACTTTCGGGTGGGCAACGTCAACGTATCTCCATTGCTCGAACACTGCTTGTAAATCCACCAAGTCTGATTCTTGACGACGCCACAAGCGCCATTGACGTTCATGTTGAAGCAGGCATCTACGAAGAGCTGTCGAAACTTCTCACAAAGCGAACAACAATTGTTATTGCTCACAGAATTTCAACGATCGCACTTGCGAGCCGAGTAATTTTGCTCGACGAAGGTCGAGTTATCGCAACTGGAACTCACGAAGAACTGCTCGCTACGTCGTCTCTCTACGCTGAAGTCCTTGCTCAAACCACATCGGATGGTGAGTGATGGGTTGGGGCGGCGGCGGCGGCGGTTGGGGTGGTGGACCTGGTGGAGGAATGTTCCAAGCAAGTGGGAACACCGGACTCCCCTTTGGAGGAATCCCAAGTGAACTGATGGAAGAAGCGACGAAGATCATCGCAACTGAGCCAGCTCATGAACCTTCAGCAATTAAATTCACGCAACTCCCAAGTGAAGAGGAGAAGCAGCCACTAACGCTGTACCGAATGGTTAAGGCATTCCCCCTCTACGTTCTTTGGGGATCACTGCTCACAATATTTATTAGCGCAGCCCTACAAGCCGGTCCAAAGCTCACCGAATACGCAATCAACAATGGAATGACCCAAGGGCATCGCTCGCTTACCGTAATTATTGTTTGCGGAAGTTTGTACTTAGTCGTCGCTGTAGGTGGTGCAATTCTTCAACGTTTGCAGATTGTTGTTACAGGTCGACTCGCTGCGCGAGTTATGAATGCACTTCGCATTCGTGTCTTTACCCACTTCCAGCGACTGAGTCTTGATTTCTTCACCGCCGAAAAAGCTGGTGTGCTGATGAGTCGAATGACCAGTGATATTGAAAACCTGCAGCAACTTATTCAAGATGGCATAAGTTCCTTTGCTCTGCAGGGACTAACGATGATAATTATCACCATCGTGCTATTTACAACAAACGTTGTGCTGGCTCTCTGGACAATTCTTTTGATAGTTCCAATTCTTTTCGCATTCTCAATATGGTTCCACATCGCATCAGAAAAGGGATACCTACTTAGCCGCGATCGCATTGCAAATGTGCTTGCTGATCTCTCCGAGTCTCTGTATGGAATTCGTGTGGTGACAGCGAATAACCGACAGAGGCGCAATGTACTCAACCACCAACACGTAATTGGTGCATACCGTGATGCCAACCTCTATACCGGTCGTGTTAACGCAATCTACGGTCCGTCAACATCAATGATTGGAGTCCTTGGACAAGGAATTCTTCTCGGCATTGGTGGAAACATGGTGCTTGATCACAAACTCAGCATTGGTTCGCTCGTTGCGTTCTTCTTGTATCTCAACCGCTTCTTTAGCCCAATTCAGCTGCTTGTTCAGCAGTACAACGCGCTACAACAAGGACGCTCATCAATCATTCGACTACGTGAACTACTCGAGACACCTCCTAGCGTTAATGAAGTTGTTGACGCCCCTGATCTGGCAACTATCGAAGGACGAATGACATTTGAAAATGTCAGTTTTGGATATATCCCAGGACGCCCGGTACTTGAGAACATCAACTTAGAAATTGCTCCAGGTGAATCAGTTGCATTCGTTGGACCAACTGGTGCTGGTAAGTCCACCATGGCAAAACTTGCCAATCGTTTTTATGACCCCACCGAAGGCCGAGTACTTCTCGATGGTGTTGATATCAAATCAGTTTCTTTACAGTCACTTCGATCACAGCTTGGAGTTGTACCGCAAGAAGCTTTCCTCTTCGCTGGATCAATTCGCACAAACTTGCGATTTGGTCGTAGTGGCATTACTGACGAAGAGATTGAAGATGCCATCGATGTCGTAGGTTTACGTGACCTCGTTGATCGTCTCCCCCAGGGCGTTGACACAATTATTCATGAGCGCGGCCAGACACTTGCTGCAGGTGAGCGTCAGTTACTGGCACTAGCGAGAGCATTCCTAGCTCGTCCACGTGTTCTTATCCTCGACGAAGCAACATCGTCGCTAGACCTTCGTAGTGAAACAATTATCGAGCGAGCACTCGATCGAATTTTGGAAGGTCGTTCAGCAATTCTTATTGCTCACCGACTCACCACCGCCCAGCGAGCCAACCGAATAGTCGTTATTGACCATGGTGGAATTGTTGAAATGGGAGCTCCGAAAGAGCTCCTAGCAAAGGGCGGTGCCTATGCCGGTATGTATAGCGCTTGGCTTGAATCAGGCGGTCGTGATGCGACCCGCACTGATGCTTAAACGAGGTTTTTAAGCATCTCAATCATCTGAGGCTTTGTCTGATCACCAAGTGGAACTGGGTGGATCTGCAAGTGCGTTACTCCAGCTTCTTTGTAAGCAGCGAGGCGCTCTTTTACGTATCCCTTTGATCCACAAATGGTTGTGAGCTCTAGGAATTCTTCTGGAACTGCAGCTTCAGCTTCTGCCTTTTTCCCACTCAAGTAAAGCTCTTGAATGATCTTTGCGTCATCGCCGTAGCCGTAGCGAGTCGCGAGTTCGGTATAGAAGTTCTGGCCTACTGCACCCATTCCACCAATGTAAAGAGCTGCCATTGAACGTGCGTACTGGCGAACCTTGATTGCATCTTCGCCTTCACCAATCGCAACGAGTGAACCAGCGCTGATCATAAGTTCACCAAGTGAAGCGTCACGCTTAGCTTTACCAGCCTTGAGAGACTCACCCCAGATGTCATTCGCTCTTTCAGGAATGAAGAAGATAGGCATCCAACCGTTTGCAATCTCAGCAGTTAGCTCCACGTTCTTCATGCCAATTGAAGCAACCCAGATAGGAATGTTTTCGCGTACCGGGTGATTAATTAGCTTGAGTGGCTTTCCGAGTCCGGTGCCCTCTCCCGCTGGAAGTGGGAGCTTGTAGTACTTACCGTCGTATACGAGCTTCTCGCGTCGCCACATCATGCGACAGATGTCAATGATCTCTCGAGTGCGGCCAAGTGGAGCGGTATAAGGAACACCGTGAAATCCTTCAATTACCTGAGGACCTGATGCACCAATGCCGAGGTGGAATCGTCCGTTTGAAACAAAGTCAAGTCCTGCTGCGGTCATGCCAAGAAGTGATGGTGTGCGTGAGTAGATAGGCAGAATCTCTGCACCAATTTCAACGGTCTTTGTAACTGCTGCGAGGTAGCCCATCTGAGAAACACTGTCGAAGCTGTACGCCTCAGCGAACCAGATGATGTCAAGACCGGCACTTTCCATTTCAACAACATCTTTTTCAATCTCTTTGATGTTGCCCGAATATGTGAGCATTGTTCCGATTTTCATGACTTCCTCCGCGATTTCTAATTAGTAGCAAACAGTAACCGTACCAGGCACTACCCGCTGACAATAAGCAAATTTCTAGGCATACATTGGAGATTTTCTATCCAAGATTCTTATTTTAAAGATTGGGCCAGACGATCGCGAAGTGCGTTTTTATCTACCTTCCCGATTGGAAGGAAAGGCAGCTCGGCTTCTATTCGTAGGATCTTCGGAATTTTGTAGCCAGCCAGATTTGAGCGACACCACTTCAATAGGTCGTCTTCAGATGCAATCGAGTTTTCATGAAGGACCACGTAAGCAGCACCTATTTCTCCCCATTGCTCATTCTTCAGACCGAATACTGCTGCTAGCGCAACATCTTCGTGCGCTTCCAGAACTAACTCAACCTCTCGTGGATAAACATTGAGCCCTCCAGACTTAAACATCTCTGAGCGTCGGCCAACAAGGCGAAGAGTGCCATCAGGATTCTGGACTGCCACATCACCCATTTTCAAAAAGCCATCTTCAGTAATTGTTTTCTTTGTGGCTTCGGGATTGTTCCAGTAACGAAGAAAAATTGCAGGATGGCGATACCAAACTTCGCCTTCAGTGCCCGGCTCAACTTCATTTCCATCTTCATCAACCAACAGCACTTCGGCATCAGGATTCGCATGACCGACAGAATTGGCAAGTTGCTCAGGTGAGTCACTCAGGTGGGACCAAGCGGCATTACCAACAGTTTCAGTTTGACCAAACGTTGTCAGAAGCTTTACGCCTAGATTTTTATAAATATTCACGAATTCAATTGGGAGCGCAGCTCCACCCCACGCAACAAGCTGAAGACTCGAGAGATCTGTTTTTGCAAAGTCAGGATGCAGAGCAACTAATTGAAGAACTGTTGGAACATGTTGAAGATTAGTCAACTTAAGTTCCTCTATGAGACGCAGAATATCTCCGGCATCAAACTTTTCAATAAAAGCGAGCATGCCTCCTTCAACCAATGTTGCACCACAGACGTCGACTATGCAACCGGTGTGGTTCGTTGGCAAGTTGCATGGAACACGGGGGCGAGAAACAAGCATGGCATCTGCGTCGCAGTACGCTCCGTACGCCAAAGCAAAGTGAGGAATTAACGCTCCCTTTGGTGCCCCGGTAGATCCTGAGGTGTAAACGATTGCCCCTGGATCGCGAGGTGACACTTCAGGCAAACTTTGGTTAGTCGCTCGAGATAAGAAATCTGCCATGCTGCCAAGCGCACCAGCAGCGTCGCCATTGTCAAGTCGAACTGCCTCACGAAGTGTTGAATTGTTTAGCAGCACTTCTATCTCTTCTACATACGAGCGACCTGCATTGGCAGCGAGTGAAAAAATTAAAACAGGCTCACAGTTGGAAACTACGTGAGCTTGTTCACGAGGTGTGTATGAAGGATTTATCCCTGTATAAATTGCGCCAGACCTCATAATTGCTAGAGCAGCAATCCAAAATTCTGGTCTCGGCGTTGAGAGCACTACAACACGGTCACCTTTGTTAATACCACTAGCGATAAGTGCTCGAGCGAAATTTGTGACTCGTTGATCGAGCTCGCTATATGAAATTTCAGTGCCTTCAAACCAAGTCGCAGGAGCTTCTGGGGTAGCTGAAGCAAAGTATTTCAGCGCTTCAGAGAACTGTTCAAATTTTTTGTTTGTCACGGATTCCTTTGCTAATAGTCTTATAAAAGCAACTATATGCTTGCATCAAAAGGGGTCTTATGTCATCAATTGCTTTTGGTATGCGTGGAAAAATGCAGCCAACAATCCCTGTGGAAGAAGCACATCTGCATATTGGTAAAGAGCTTTTTAGCACCGATTGGCTCGCCATAAGTGAAGATAGAGTCAAGCAATTCCGCTGGTCAACATTCGCTAATGGTGATGATGCCGACATGGAAATGTGCCTAACAAATCCTGTTGGGTACGAAAATGTAGATGGCTTTATGTTGGTATCTCTTCTCATCACCGCGCACTTCAACAACAACCCCATTAACTCACCAGGTGCTTTCGGGCTTAATTACGCTCTCGAAAACTTCAGATTTCCGGCACCAGTTTTTCTAGAACAACGTGTGAAGGTAACCGCCACGCTCACAGATGTTCGCATGCATGCAAAAGGCACACTCATTACAACTCACAACGTTATGGACCTTGAAGAATCAGAGCGCCCAGTTCTCGTTGGTGACTGGACAAATTTAGTGGTGACTGACAGTCAATGAGTGATCAGCAGTACTCGTGGCAGCCCGAGATAAAAGTTCATCGACGACCATTAAGCGAACTTCATTCTTCAGTTGGGAAAGAGATCTTTTTAACGCAGTGGCGAAGTGTCGACAGAGCTCACCTCGATCAGTTCCACTGGGCGGTAGACGCTGTTCCTGAGTCATCAGATACCTGGGTTAACTCAGATTTTCCAAGAGCAAGCGAAAATATCGACGGATTTATGTTGCTTTCTTTACTTGAGTCAGCATTTTTCGACAACTTTCCTTTTTATGA
>CAINVQ010000155.1 GCA_903854175.1 uncultured Actinomycetes bacterium
GTGAAACATCTTGAAACCACCGTAAATCCACCCGAAGGATGTTTCACGTGAAACATCTCTCCCAGCCCAAACCCAAAATGTTTCACGTGAAACATTGGTACTTGACGAGGCGTCAAAAACCTAGTTGAATTGAACTGTATTTGACGCAGTGTCGGGATGTACCTAACTCGGGAAGAGGCTCATGGCGGACGCCAGCAAGATGAGGATTTTCGCTGTTGCGAACCAAAAAGGTGGGGTTGGAAAGACAACAACCACAACCTCTTTGGGTGCAGCGATCGCTGAAAAAGGCAAACGAGTACTAATCGTTGACCTAGACCCACAGGGGAATGCAACAACAGGACTAGGTGTAGACGGGCGTCAGTTTGAGCGCTCGGTTTACGATGTTCTGCTCAATGATGTTCCCATGGTGGACATTGTTGAACCAACTGGTTTCAAGAATCTCTTCGTGGCCCCAGCAACCCTTGACCTTGCGGGTGTAGAGCAAGAACTGACTTCCGTTATCTCCAGAGAGCTCAGATTGAAGAAGGCCCTAGAGTCAGTCTCGGGTGAATTTGAGTATGTCTTCATTGACTGTCCCCCATCCCTAGGCCTAATTACGATTAATGCCTTCGCCGCTGCAACCGACATCCTTGTTCCTGTTCAGGCTGAGTTCTACGCCCTAGAAGGACTAACGCAGCTTTCTCGAATCGTTGAATTGGTGCAAAAGAACCTAAACCCAACACTGAGAATTACCAAGGTAGTCCTAACCATGGTTGACTCAAGAAACACTCTTTCTGCAGACGTTGCGAAGGAGGTTCGTAGGGCCTTCCCTAATGAGTTGTGCAAGACGGTAATTCCCCGCACTGTTCGATTGGCCGAAGCACCATCATTTGGTCAGCCAATTACTGTATTCGATCCAACATCAAAGGGTGCCAAGGCATACCGAGCATTAGCAGAGGAGATTCTCAATGGCTAGAAAACCAGGACTTGGAAAGGGGCTAGGCGCCCTAATCCCCGAAGGCACGGCTTCAGCGGAAGCCTCACTAGACGGACCAGCAGCAAGTGGCGGACCACTCCGTAAGGTGCCCGTTGCATCAGTTCGACCAAACAAGTTTCAACCAAGAAAGACTTTCGACAACGACGGCCTAAAGGCACTAGCTGCTTCAGTTCGTGAGCTAGGAGTTCTTCAGCCAATCATTGTTCGACCTATTTCTGATGAGCCAGGAAGCTTTGAATTAATCGCAGGTGAGCGACGCTGGCGTGCTGCTGAAATGGCTGGACTCGACGTAATTCCAGTTCTTGTTCAAGATGATGTGAACGACCGACTTTCTCTCGAGCAAGCAGTTGTAGAAAACCTTCACCGAGTTGACCTACACGCCCTAGAAGAAGCTGCGGCGTACAAACAACTTATTGATGAGTTCCACTTAACCCATGATGATGTGGCGCAGCGAGTTGGTAAGAGCAGATCAAATGTAACGAATACGTTACGACTCCTTGATCTCGGTGAAGCCGGGCAAGCAGCCCTTGCGTCTTCACAAATTTCTGCCGGTCACGCCCGAGCACTACTTGCACTGAGTGACAATGCGGTTCAGTCAACAATGGTCGCCAGGATCATCAAAAATGAACTATCCGTTCGCGGCACCGAAGAGGCAATAAAGGCTCTTTCGGGACCGAAGCCAACTGGTACTGATGCTTCAGTCAAGCCAGGCAGCGGGGCGACTGGGCGACCAACACTCCGTCCAGTTCCAGATGCCAGCGTGGCAGAACTCGAAAAGCTTCTCGAGGACTACTTAGATACTCGAGTCCATGTTGATCTAAAGGGCCGTAATGGCAGGATCGTTATTGACTTTGCTGACCTCGACGACCTAGAGCGCCTGTACATCGCAATTTCACAGGCGAAATAACCCTCAACATTCAACATAAAGTTCTTGTTGAAGTTATCCCCAAGTTGTGGATGAACCTGTGGGTTTCTTCTAGAGGCCTTTAAATTTAAGGTTTTATAGACAAGGATTTTGCCCAAAAAGTCTATTTTTGGATGATTCCATTCAGGATTCCCACAAGCAACTCGGCCAACTCAGCAAGTGAGCCGTCCTCAAGGACTCCATGTTCAATATGGAGCGTTGTCATCCTTGTTTCACGAAGGATTGGAAGTGCCATACCCGTTACCTCAACCCTCGGAAGCAGAGGGGAGCGCGAAATAGAAGCTGCCACCACACTGGCAAGCTGCTCACCTTTTCGAGAGTGTGATCGGTAGCTTGCCCAGTAATGCAAGTGGATACCCACAAGGTCTTCGTTGTGCTGAAACGAGAGCACCACTGCAGCACCATTGTCATTGGCGTGAGCTGCTATTTCACTCGGGGGAGTGACGCCAAGGTTTGCGACATCAAATTTTTGAGTCGTTTTGCCATGGACCAGCTCAAGCAGTTGGCCATTTCCACAAAGCACAACTTGGCCACTAAGGACATCGTCAAACCCAGCGTTATCGCGAGCCTCATTGACAAGATTACGAACTGATGCGGCTACGGTCATTCTTTGAAGTTCATTTAATGTTTCGCGAGTTAGTGTCGCGCTCGCAGTAATTCCTACGTTGTTTTGAAAATCGGTCAACGCACTTTCCAGCAGTGGACCAAAGATTCCATCAATTTGTCCAGGGTTAAAACCGAGTTGCGCTAAGTGAACTTGCAGCTGTGCAACATCGTCACCACGCATATTTGGGTGAGTGTGAAACAACAATCTTTGTCCAAGCAACCATCCAGCCTCAATAAGTCGAGACCAAGTCGTGGAGTCAACTTTCCCAGTAATTTGAAGGCCTCTGGACCTCTGAAAGGCTTCGACACTTACCTTGGTGGCGTCACCAAATACGCCACTGGGATCTTTCTTGATGTCATGACCAACATCACGTAGTCGTTCTTGCACTTCACGAACTCGTTCACCCGAGTCCCCGTGTTGCAATATTTCGTAGTTCAGAGCGGACTAAAGGTTCGCGGTGATTTCTTGCAACAACGCGCCCTTTGGCTTCGCGCCAACGAGTCGTGCAACAACTTCACCGTTCTTAAAAAGAAGAAGTGTTGGGATGCTCATCACTGAGAACTTTGTTGCGGTCGCAACATTCACATCAACATCAAGTTTTCCAATGACGAACTTGTCAGATTGTTCAACTGCGAGCTCTTCGAGAATTGGAGCGATCATCTTGCACGGGCCACACCACTCTGCCCAGAAGTCAACAAGCACTGGCTTGTCTGATGATCCAATGACTTCAGCAAATGTTGCGTCGGTAAGGGTAGTGATGTTGTTGCTCATGTGTTCCTCCAAAGTAAGCACCACAAAAGAGGTGCTGCGGATTCCACCTTAGCGAGGAAGCGTTAGTGACCCTGCGCTTCAAGCCAGCGCTCTGCATCAATGGCAGCAATACAGCCAGATCCAGCCGAGGTAATTGCTTGGCGGTACACGTGGTCTTGCACGTCACCAGCTGCAAAGAGTCCATCAATATTGGTGAACGATCCCAGACCTGTTCGAACGTAACCATTTTCCTCGAGGTCAACTTGCCCAGTCACGAGTGAGGTGTTTGGGATGTGGCCAATGGCAACAAAGACACCAGTCACGTCGAGCACACGCTCTTCACCACTAATTGCGTCTTTAACCTTTAGCCCCGAAACTTTTTCTTCGCCCAAGACCTCTACAACTTGGGTGTTCCAAGCGAACTTGATCTTTTCGTTCTTAAGTGCGCGGTCTTGCATGATCTTTGAAGCTCTAAGACTGTCGCGGCGGTGAACAATGGTCACGCTTGACGCGAAGCGAGTAAGGAATGTTGCTTCTTCAAGCGCTGAGTCACCACCACCAATAACTGCAATGTCTTGGCCCCTAAAGAAGAAACCATCACATGTGGCGCATGTTGAAAGACCGTGGCTGAGCAGACGGTCCTCACCGGGCACACCCATCATTAGTGAGCGTGCACCAGTTGCCAGAATCACGGTGTCCGCAGTAATGCTCGGCTCAACGTCATCAGTTAGCCACGCCTTAAAAGGACGAGAGGTTGCGTCTAGTTTTTGAACCTTGGTGGTTCGTAGGTCGGCGCCGAAACGTGCAGCTTGCGCACGCATATTGGCCATTAGCTCAGGCCCCGAAATTGCTTCTGGGAATCCTGGAAAATTCTCAATGTCAGTTGTCAACATCAGCTGACCACCAGGTTGGTCGGTAGTTGATGAGGGCTCACCTTCAATGACAATTGGATTTAGCTGCGCACGAGCAGAGTAAATAGCTGCGGTGAGTCCCGAGGGACCAGAACCAATAATTAGTACGCGAGTGTGCTCTGACATTTACTTCCTTAAGTTTGCGGGACGACGTCGACGCCAAATAACAAATCCGGCGATGACTAGAAGCGCGCCAACGATTAAACAACTAAGCCATTCGTGACCTGCGAAGAGGTAGACGTTGAAAAGACGAATGATTCCAATAACCAAAACACTCAGTAGGAGTATTCCAATGAGCAGAAGAATAAATGCGAAGGCAACAGTTCTTCCAGCTACCAAAATTGGGCGAAGTACGCGGTCGTGAACAACATCAAGGACGTGATCGAACGCTTCAAAAGCCTTATCGACTACGTCAGGTTCGTGTCCGGTTTTTTCTTCGCTCACACTAAGAACTTAGTGGGAAGAGAGTGAGTGCTAGGCCCGGACCCAGCAAAGACCAATGATCCCCGGGCCACCATGTGTTCCAACTACTGGGCCAATGTCAGTGACAAGGAGAGGGAATTCGGTAGAAATGTCACTCACAAGATTCTGTAGTGCGCCAACGTCTTCTGATGCTCCGTGCACGAGAGCCA
>CAINVQ010000156.1 GCA_903854175.1 uncultured Actinomycetes bacterium
ACGAATGGGTGAGTGGCTAAATAACAACGTTGACTGGGCACTCTCTCGAGACCGCTACTGGGGAACGCCGCTCCCTATTTGGGCCTGCGAAGACAATCACTTCACCTGTGTTGGTTCACTCGCTGAGCTCTCTGAGCTGACGGGTACTGATCAGTCAAAGCTCGATCCGCACCGTCCAAACATTGACGACATCAAGATGAACTGTCGTACATGCGGGAAAGAAGCTGTTCGCGAAATACCTGTTATTGATGCATGGTTTGACTCTGGGGCAATGCCCGCTGCTCAAGTTGGATTCCCACACGTTGCTGGATCAAAAGAAGCAATGCAGTTCCCAGCACAACTTGTTGTTGAAGCTATTGACCAAACGCGTGGATGGTTCTATTCATTGCTCGCGGTAAACACACTGGTATTTGGTAAATCTCCATACGAGCACGTGCTGTGTCTCGGTCACATTGTTGATGAAACCGGAAAGAAGATGAGTAAGTCCGTTGGAAACGTCATTGATCCGTGGGAAGTACTTAATACTCGTGGAGCCGACCCTCTTCGTTGGTGGATGTTTAGCCAAGGATCTCCGTGGACATCAACTCGCGCTGGTCTAGGTGCAATTGATGCTTCTCTTCGTGACACGCTCGCGACACTTTGGAATACGTTCAGCTTCTTTACAACGTATGCATCGCTTAACAACTTTGACCCTGCTGATCCTGAGATTCCAGCACCGCAGGACCGCCAAGAAATTGATAAGTGGATTCTTTCTCGACTCGAAAGTGTCACTGTTGCTGTCACTGCAGCACTTGACGGCTACGAACCACTCAGTGGCTGTGATGCACTGCACGACCTTATTGATGATGTTTCTAACTGGTACGTACGACGCAGCCGTCGTCGTTTCTGGCGAACTGACCCGAATGTTCCACGCTCAGACTCACTCGCGGCGCAAGCGACACTTCTAGAGGTCTTACAACGCATCACGTTGATCATGGCTCCGTTCATTCCGTTTATTTCTGAGCGCATGTACGCAGAACTCTTTGACGTGAAAGAGACAGACTCTGTTCACCTTGCCGACTGGCCAAAGAGCAACCCAGAAATGAGAAATTCTGCTCTTGAAGAATCAATGGACGTTGCTCGCAGACTTACTTCGCTTGGTCGCGCATCACGTGCTGAAGCTGGAGCCAAAGTTCGCCAACCTCTTGCTCGCGCACTGGTGTTCTTGCCAGTTGGTGCACCAATGCCGCCAGAGGGAATTGTTGAAGACGAGCTAAACGTTGACGTTCTTGAGTACGGTGCCGAACTCGCCGATGTTCTCAGCTTTGAACTCGTACCAAACTTCCGTACCGTTGGACCACGACTTGGTGAAGCGGTGAAAGAGTTGAAGCCAGCGCTATTGAAGCTTGATTCAGTTAAGGCTGCAGAAACTCTCGAAGCTGGTGGAAATGTTGCAATCACACTTTCTACTGGTGTATTTGAACTTGGCTCAGAAGACATTGAACTTCGCGTAAAGAGTCAAGGTGGGTTCGCCGTTTCTAGAGAAGGTGGAGAAGTTATTGCTCTGGACCTAACGCTCGATGACGGACTCCTTCGACGTGGTTACTTGCGCGACGTTGTCCGTCAAGTTCAAGATCTTCGAAAGAATTCAGGCCTTGATGTTTCAGACCGAATCATTCTGCATGTACAAGGCATTGACGACCTACATGACGGATTCGAATTACTTGGTACTGAAGTTCTCGCTACTGAAGTAATAAGTGGCGTCGGAGCTGGCGAAGGAACTGCGCTCGAACTTGATGATGAGCGTGAAG
>CAINVQ010000157.1 GCA_903854175.1 uncultured Actinomycetes bacterium
CGCGGTCCAACTGCAAGTCGCTATTCAGAGAATTTTAAAAAGAACTAACGAAGAGGAATCAACGTGTTAGCAAGAATCATCATTGGACTCGGAGTTTCAATTATTTGTTTCGCTGTTGCGGGACGACGTTTCTTCTGGTTGTCAAAACTTATTCGTAGCGGAAAGCCAGCTCCTCGCAGATGGCAGGGCTTTCGTAAAGTTTCTGAAGCAGAAGTTGTTGAAGTTGCTGGACAGAAGAAACTGCTCAAGTGGACTGTTCCTGGACTTGCACACTTCTTCACAATGTGGGGCTTCACGGTCTTGATCACCACAATCATTGAAGCGTATGGCGGACTTTTCAATCGCGACTTCCACATTCCCTTCATTGGACAAAGCAACTGGCTCGCGTTCACAGAAGATTTCTTCTCAGTTGCAGTTCTTGTTTCACTTGTTGTCTTCACAATCATCCGTATCAAGAACGCTCCAGCTCGTAAGGACCGTGCGAGTCGTTTTTACGGAAGCCACCTCGGCGCCGCATGGATAGTTCTCGGACTCATCTCATTAGTAATCATCACGCTGATTATGTACCGTGCTGGCCAAATTAACGCCGGACACTTCCCATTCCCTCGCACCGTAGGTGCGGGACTTGCGAGCCCAACTGATGTCGCGTCAAACCAAATGCTGGCATCTCCTTGGGCCTTTGCATCACAGATCGTTGCTAACTGGTTGGCACCTCTTGGTGCTGGCACGAACAGCGTAATTGAGGCAGTATTTCTTCTCGCAAACGTTGGTGTAATTGCCGGGTTCATGGTGTTTGTTTCGTACTCAAAGCACCTCCACATTTTTCTTGCTCCAATCAACGTTGGAGTTTCACGCCGCCCACGTGCTCTTGGTGGACTCGACAAGACCCCAGACATGGACATGGAAAATGTCACCGAAGACACCGTGTTCGGTGTTGGACGTATGGAGGACTTCACCTGGAAGCAGATGCTCGACTTCTCAACTTGCACCGAGTGTGGTCGTTGTCAGTCAGTGTGCCCAGCGTGGACAACCGGAAAGCCTCTTAGCCCGAAGCTTCTCATCATGGGGCTTCGCGAAAACATGTTCGCTTCTGCTGACCGTCTTCTTTCAGGAGAAGGTGGCGGAGACGTTGCGACACTCGTCCCTACAACAATTGACCCAGATGTTCTCTGGTCCTGCACAACATGCGGTGCTTGTGTTGAACAGTGCCCAGTAGACATTGAGCACGTTGACGCAATCATTGACATGCGCCGCTACGAAGTACTTATGGAATCTCGCTTCCCAACCGAAGCAGGACTCCTTCTTCGCAACATGGAAAACCAGGGTGACCCATGGGGTCTTGGTGCAGCTAAGCGCACCGACTGGCTGTCAGAGCTCGACTTCGAAGTTCCAATTATTGACGGACCAATCACACAAGAGATTGAATCCATCTACTGGTTAGGTTGCGCTGGATCACTTGACGAGCGCGGCCGTAAGCAAATTGTTTCAACTGCACGAATGCTGCACCGTGCTGGTGTGACGTTCGGAATTCTTGGCCCTCGTGAATCGTGCACTGGTGACCCAGCGCGTCGTATGGGTAACGAGTACTTGTTCCAAGAAATGGCCAAGGCCAATATTGCAACGCTTAACGAAGTCGGTGCCAAGAAGATTGTTGCGAGTTGCCCACACTGCTTCAACACAATTAAGAATGAGTACCCAAGTCTTGGTGGTGACTACGAAATGATTCACCACGCTGAGCTTCTAAGTCACCTAGTGGCCGTTGGCAAGCTAGTTCCTGGTGTTGCCTACAGCGGAACTGTCACGTATCACGATCCTTGTTACCTCGGGCGACACAACCGAGTCTTTGACGAGCCACGTAATGTGCTCGACGCGATTCCCGGTGTGAAACAAGTTGAAATGGGCCGTTGTCGCGAAAAGGGATTCTGCTGCGGTGCCGGTGGCGCTCGTATGTGGATGGAAGAGAACATTGGAAAGCGCGTCAACATGGAACGCACCAATGAAGCTCTCGAAACCGGAGCCGACATTGTCTCCACTGCCTGTCCGTTCTGCATGATCATGCTTGACGATGCGGTTAAGGCCAACGGCAAGGGAGACGAAGTCACCGTTATGGACATTTCCCAGGTTTTCGAGAAGTCTCTCGGTTCGTAAGCATTTCTCAGGAGTTAACACTTCTGAAACACACTGATAACTAAGTAGAAATGCTGGCTTGACACACTTGTACTTAGAAACCTGAGGTCAGCGTCGCCCTCTCCTAAGAAGAAGGAGTGGACGTGTTAGCTGCAACGACCATAATTCCGTATCCGAGCTGGTTAAATCCAGCCGACAACACTTGGCAACTTATTGCTGCAACATTGGTGGGTTTAATGAGCCTTCCAGGACTTGCAGTTCTCTATGGTGGGCTGGTTCGAAAGAAGTGGATTGTGAACACCATGCTGATGGTGTTTTCCGGCTTCTCAATCACACTCGTGGTGTGGATGCTCTGGGGTTACAACATGGCCTTCGGACAACTTTCACACTTCGGTCCTACTGGATCGTTCTGGAGTGGGTTCGTAGGACACTTCAC
>CAINVQ010000158.1 GCA_903854175.1 uncultured Actinomycetes bacterium
GATTCAGGTCCGTAAAGTTCAATAATTCGGCCGCGTGGTAGTCCACCAATTCCAAGCGCCATGTCGAGTGCGAGGGCACCAGTTGGAATTGATTCGATATTCATGTGCAGGTTTTCACCCATGCGCATGATTGATCCCTTACCGAACTGCTTCTCGATCTGGCCGAGTGCGGCTTCTAGGGCCTTTGCGCGGTCATCGGTTGCCATTGGTTTCTCCTTGTTTTTTGTCATGCAGCCAAGTTAGAAAGCTGCTGTGACATTTGGTGTTTCTTACCTGTTTTCAAGGTACTACGAACAAGTGTTCGTATCAAGGATTATTCGAGAAAATCTTCAAAAACCTTGCAAATAAAGGCTAATCAACTAAGGCTTGATAAACCAATGTCTGCAATTCTCGGCGAACTTCGTACGTTGAGCTTGGCATTAGTTGGGTAAAAAAGCTCACAGTGATGTCTTCAGCTGGGTCTACCCAGAAGTTTGTAGACGCTGCACCACCCCATCGGTACAGTCCCTTGCCCCCAAGGATTCTATTTTTTGCAGGATCATCCAACATAGAAAAACCAAGCCCGAATCCAATGCCTTCAAATGAAGTTTCTGCCCAAGAGTCAATTGCAATTGATGCAAGATCACAGTTGTTAGGTAGATGGTTACGAGTCATAAGTTCGAGAGTTCTGCTTGAGAGCAGACGGTTGCCATCTAACTCGCCACCATTAAGCAACATTGCGGTGAACCTGTTGTAGTCATACGCAGTTGAAAGAAGTCCGCCACCTCCAGAAAATCCTGTTGGCATTTTTTCTGCTTTAACTGCAAGGTCAACATACGGAACAGCACCGTTCTGGCCAGGTATGTACAACATCGCGAGTCGATCCAGCTTTTCAGCAGGGCAATAGAAATCTGAATCATGCATTCCTAACGGAGCAAAAATTCTCTCCGTAAAGAACTCTCGCAGTGACATCCCACTCCAGATTTCAACGAGGCGACCAAGTACATCTGTTGCGAATGAGTAGTTCCATTTCTCACCTGGGTGAAATAACAGAGGGGCATTACACCAGTCGTCAACCAACTCAGCGAGGCTCGCATCCTTACGGTATCCAGTACCGCCCGATCCATTGAGTCGGTATATTTCAGCAACGGTGTCAGTTTGAAAGTCATAAGAGAGCCCGCTGGTGTGTGTGAGCAGCTGATGAATAGTGATGGGGCTCTTAGCTGGTTCGGTTTGAGGATTCTCAGCTGTGCCACCAATGAGTACTCGACTCTCTTTAAGAGAATCAATCCACTTCCCTGCGGGGTCATTTAGATCGAAAAGCCCTTCTTCATACATCATCATCACCGCAACAGAAGTCAGCGGCTTCGTCATTGAATAAATGCGCCAAATTGTGTCGCTCTTTACTTCTATTCCTTCTTCACGGTTCTGGTGGCCACCACTTCCGGCCCACACAAGTTCGCCACCTCTGGATACAGTTGCGAGCCAACCACTTAGACGTTGATCTGCAACATACTTATTGAAGTGAGTATTGATGCGCTCAAGTCGTGCTTCATCAAAGCCGAGTGATGCAGGA
>CAINVQ010000159.1 GCA_903854175.1 uncultured Actinomycetes bacterium
CCTCGCGGATCAGACATCCCTAGTGATGTGCTCAGCGCACTTATTGCTAGATGTAACTGGTTGGTGTGCAACGAGCCTGAAGCAATGTCGCTTACTAAAACAAACTCGCTCGATGACGCTCTTTCTCAGCTTTCACAGCTCAATGTTCAAACAGATGTAATTGTTCGTGTGGCAGAGAGCGGTTGCATTTTGTTGCAAGGCAGTGATGCACCTCAAGTAATCCCAGGATTTAGTGCGAATGTGGTTGACACGACTGGTGCGGGCGATACCCACGGTGGTGTGTTTATTGCAGAACTCGCAAAAGGGACTGGAGTCACAGAGGCATTAACTCGTGCGAATGCAGCATGTGCAATTGCGATTGGAAAACTCGGACCAGCTACTGCACCAAGTTCTGAAGAAATAACCACGTTCTTATTAATGAACTAAAGCACCTTCGAAAGAAAAAGCTTTAGACGTTCTGAAGTAGGAGAACTGAGTACTTGTCCTGGCTCGCCAGACTCCTCAATCACACCTTGGTCTAAGAAATAGACCGAGTTCGCAACTTCACGCGCAAAGTTCATTTCGTGCGTCACAACCACCATGGTCATACCTGATCTGGCGAGGTCTTTCATTACGTCAAGCACTTCGCCAACAAGCTCAGGGTCGAGCGCTGATGTTGGCTCATCGAACAACATGAGCTTTGGCTCCATCGCGAGCGCACGGGCAATCGCTACGCGCTGCTGCTGTCCACCTGAGAGCTGACTCGGATAGTTTGCTTCTTTTCCGCTGAGGCCAACGCGTTCGAGAAGTGAACGAGCCTTTTCAACCGCGGCGGCCTCTGAGAGGCCTTTCACCTTTATTTGTCCCACTGTGATGTTGTCAAGAACATTCATGTGGGCAAAAAGATTGAAACGCTGAAAGACCATTCCAATTTGCGCACGTTCAGAACAAATCTGCTTGTCATTTCTTTCGTAGAGTTTTCCACCTCGTGCTTCGTAGCCAACGAGCTCACCGTCGACACGAAGTTCACAGGCATCGTGTTTTTCTAAGTGATTGATGCATCGAAGTAGCGTGCTCTTGCCTGATCCAGATGGGCCAATAAGACACGTCACCTCACCTCGCGCGACTTCAAGATTCACGCCACGAAGTACATCAACGGCACCGTATGACTTTGTTACGCCCTTGGCGCTCACCATAGGAGTTGTCATCGGGACTCCTTCGCTGGGCGAGGAGTTCGGAATTTAGAAGTAATTCCACTCACGTCGCTACGAATTCGCTGGATTGGTGTTGGCGGTGGTGTGCGAAGTGCACCCTTGGCGTAGTAGCGCTCTAGATAGAACTGTCCAATAGAGAGAATTGTTGTTACTGCGAGATACCAAAGACTGGCCACAATGAGCATTGGTACAACTTGGTAGGTCGCAGAGTAAATGTTCTGTGCCGCACCAAGAAGGTCAACTACGCCGATTGAGCTTACGAGCGAAGTTGTCTTCAGCATTGAAATGACTTCATTCCCGGTTGGTGGAATTATCACTCGCATGGCTTGTGGAAGGACGACAAGTCGAAGGGTCTGTGACTTAGTCATTCCGATTGAACTCGCGGCTTCTATTTGCCCTTCATCAACCGCAATAAGTCCTGCTCTGGCGATTTCAGACATGTATGCGCCTTCGTTGAGACCAAGGCCAATAACACCAGCGGTAAAGGGTGTAAAGAAGGTAACCGTGTCGAGGTGGAAGAACGTGATGTGGGTGAATGGAACACCGAGTGTGATCAACGGGAAAATTGCAGCAATGTTGAACCAGAAAATTAGCTGAACATATACCGGAGTGCCACGGAAGAACCAGGTGTAGCTCCATGCAGTTGAAGAAAGTAAGCGACTTTCTGAGATGCGCATAATGGCGATTGTGATGCCAAGTGTGATTCCAATTGTCATGGAAATCACTGTGAGAAGAAGCGTGCGACCCAGACCTTGGATGATTTCAGTAACGGTGAAGTATTGAAAGACAACATTCCAGCTAAAGCGCCAGTTGACAACGTTATGGCACGTTCGAACTGCGTCAATGGTATGACAAGCAACTTGGCCGTTCGGAATTTTCGAGAACAGCGTGTGGATGAGCATTGCCACCGCGACGACGGCGAAGAAACTTGCAATCCACCTACCAAAATGACGAACGGGGACAACCTTTACTGCGGTGTCCCCGTTCGTTTTCATTTCAGTTTTCTAAAACTCTTAGGAAATTGCTCCGTTGAGAACCATTTGTGCTGGAGTTAGTGCTCCTGAGCTCACACCCCACTTAGAAAGAATTGCTCCGTAGGTTCCGTTTGCGGCGAGGGTCTTAAGTGCAGCCTGAATTGCGAGGGCAAGTGCCTTTCCTTCAGGGGTCTTAGAGGTTGCAAAACCGTATGGTGCGACGTTTACCGCGCTTCCAAGAAGCTTGAATGCACCCTTTGAAGTCGAAACTACGTAGCCAGCAATCTGACTGTCGAGGAATCCAACATCTGCCTGGCCAGAAGAAACCGCAGTGTTGGCTTCAGTCTGAGTTGCGAATGAAAGAATTTTTCCGGTCTTGTTTGTCGTGCATGCCTTGAGTGCAGCACCAGCGTCAGTCTCTTCAACAGTTCCCTTTTCAACGGCAATCTTTAGGCCACAGAAGCTTGAGAAACCTGTGAACTTGACCATTGATGATGACTTGGCATAAACGCCTTCACCAGCCTGGAAGTAGTCAACGAAGTTAACTTGCTTCTCACGAGTCTTGTTGTCAGTGAATGATGAGTTACCAACCTGGTACTTCTTTGAAAGGAGTCCAGCAATGATGTTGTCGAACGTTACATTGTTGTGGTTTGCCTTCAAACCAAGTGTTACGGCAACAGCGTTCATAAGGTCAATGTCGAAACCAATGATTTTTGATCCGCTCATTGATTCGTCTGGCGCGTAGGAAGG
>CAINVQ010000160.1 GCA_903854175.1 uncultured Actinomycetes bacterium
AACCTGCCTGGTTGGTTTAGTGTTGACTACGTGTCAGAAGCCGATAAGCAGATCTCAAGTAATACCAAGGTGCTTACATCGCACGCAAATATCGACACCGTTTATCCAGAAACTCGCGGGTACCGCGTCAAGCGAGCATTGCTTGGAAAACCTTTTGTTTCTGAACAATTGGCGGGCGAGCGAATCAATAAGCCTGTAGCGCTTGGAGTTCTTGCTCCAGACTGCATTTCATCCTCGGCGTATGGTGCAGAACAAATTTTGACGCAATTAACTCCATATATAGGTCTTGCTGCATTCTCACTTCTCGTTCCAATCATGTTCGTAATTCTTGGAGTATTGCTTCTCGTGACGTTGTCGTATCTCGATGTAATTGGTTATTACAACATCACTGGTGGTTCCTACATAGTTGTTCGCGAGAACTTCGGTCCGAAAACAGCAGCAGTAACGGCTGTTGCGCTTTTAATTGACTACATCGTTACTGTGGCAGTGCAGTGCAGCGCGGGAACTGCTGCATTAACTAGTGCAGTCCCATCACTTGTCCCGTACACCGTAGTCATCACTGTCGGAATTGTTGTTTTGCTTATCTACGGAAATCTGCGAGGCATCAAGGAAGCCGGAAGCTTCTTTGCGTTCCCGACGTATTTCTTCATCACCATGATGACTGGAACAATCATTTTCGGTGTCGCCAAGTACTTCTCAGGATCACTGCACAACTTAGCTCAGCCTGCAACAAACCTTCTTGTTGATGGCCGCCTGGGAACTGGTGGTCACGGTTTCTTGATGGGTGTTGCGTTCTTGACGTTGCTTCGCGCGTATGCAAATGGTGGATCATCACTTACAGGGCTTGAAGCAATTTCTGACGGTGTGTCGAGTTTTAAAAAGCCAGAAGCTCGCAACGCAAGAATCGTTATGGTTGTCATGGCATGCACTCTGGCGTTTCTGCTCGTGGGCACAACATTCCTTGCTAAGTGGACTCACGCACTTCCTTACGCCGCAGGGTCACCAACAGTTGTGAGTCAAGAAGTTCTTGCGGTCTTTGGATCGCACGGCTTAGGTCACATCATTTTCTACCTTGTGCAACTCGCAACAATGCTGATTCTCTATACCGGTGGGAACACAAGCTTCAATGGATTTCCGTATCTTTGTAACTTCGTTGCTAACGATCAGTTCTTGCCGCGTCAACTCACCAAACGTGGTCACCGCTTAGCGTTCTCTAACGGAATTTTGGTGCTTGGTTCAATGGCCTTGGTGTTGGTCTTGGTATTCCAGGCTCGAGTCAATGGTCTTATTGCACTGTACGCAATTGGCGTGTTCACCGCATTTACTATGGCCGGCGCTGGAATGGCGAAGAAGCACTTGAGTGAACGCGGGCCACACTGGCGTAGAGGGCTAATTATTAATGCACTCTCTTGCATCGT
The DNA here is from genome assembly GCA_903854175.1 of uncultured Actinomycetes bacterium. The sequence goes on from CAINVQ010000160.1 coordinate 1,419, forward strand.
GACGCTCATCATTGCTCTTGTTTTTGCAGTCGTTAAATTCTCTGAAGGCGCATGGATTGTTGTTGTCGCTGGACCAATCATGGTTCTTGGTCTTCTACAAATGAACAAGTCGTATCGAAAAGAGAACGCTGTCTTTGAAGCATCACGTGCAGGTGGTTCAACAGTCGCGAAGTTCAAACTTCACCGTGTTGTGGTGTTCGTTGACAGTTACGACATCGCAACTGAACGTGCGCTGCAGTACTGCGCAACTCTAAATCCTTATTCAATTCGTGCCGTTCACTTCGATATTGACCCACTCGTTACAAAGCGACTCGAAGAAGCATGGGGAGCTGAGAACTCAGCATCTGCAGCAATCAATCTGGAAGTGTTTGATTGTGAAGACCGTCGAGTTGACCGAGCCGCTCTTGAGTTAGTCGCCGACGTTGTTCGCGACCCCGATGTTTTCTGCATGGTGATCTTGCCGCGACGTGGATTCTCTTCGAGACTGCAGCGACTACTACATGACCGAACAGCTGACACGATTGCAGATGCAGTGATGCACATTCCTCGTTCGGCCGCAACAATTATTCCGTACCGTATGGGTGACGCAAGGTTTACAGAAAATAAAGCTGTTGAATCACCAATGAGTGATGAAGTGAAGCGTGGTGGTGTTCGTGAAGATGCACACCTAGAAGCTGACCTAAAACTCGCCGAACGCTCTGTTGGTGCAGATCCGATTGGTGGTCTTAAGGACCGCGAGCTTGTAGAAATTGCTGGCCGTGTCCGCGCAATGACGTCATCAAATGAACACGGCGGCAATGAACTTCGTTGCACTATTGCTGACAACACTGGATCAGTGACGTTGGTGTTCCAAGGCAGAAGTGAAGTTCCTGGAATTGAACGTGGAACACGTTTGCTAGTTCGTGGGACAGTTTCTTCTCTTCGTCGTGAAGCCGTGATACTTAACCCTCAGTACGAAATTGTTGCCACTCCAGAGAGTGAAGAATAAAAATTTCTTCAAGGCAATTCATCAGTAACTAACTGGTGATTCGCTCACTTCAGCGTCATGCTCGAGGTGGGTATGTAACAAGGGGCCCTCTAACCTTGCCTATCTTGTAAGGCGATACTTCTTCTTAAGGGTTGACCCCTATTAATAGGTGAAAGGTGGTGAGCATGGCACGAGCGCTAGTAATTGTTGAATCAGTAGCAAAAGCAACCCGTATTCAGGGCATGCTCGGACCTGACTACATTGTCAAGCCATCAATTGGCCACATTCGCGACCTACCCCAGAGCGCAGCGGATATCCCCGCATCGGTGAAGGGTGAGAAGTGGGCCCGTCTCGGGATCAACGTGACTGACCACTTCAAGCCGGTCTACGTAATTTCGAGTGACCGCAAGAAGATTGTTGCTGAATTAAAGGCTGCTCTAAAAGAGGTGGACGAGGTCTACCTAGCAAGCGATGAAGACCGCGAAGGAGAGGCGATTGCCTGGCACCTCGTGGAAGTTCTTAATCCGAAGATTCCAGTAAAG
>CAINVQ010000161.1 GCA_903854175.1 uncultured Actinomycetes bacterium
CAATTCTGACACACGGAACGAAAAACCTCAAGAGGCAACTTTTTGTCACTGGGGGCAGGTAGCCTCGCCTCGTGGTTCCTGACGATATTTCAACCGATACCCATATCCATGAGGTGGGCGAGTTCTATGAACTTTTGACCGCCCAGCTGGAATCGGCCTACGGAAAAAGAAACCCTCAATGGGTGAGGGGCGAGATCGCGAAGGTCTACGAAAAAGGACATATCTACATTGACCTCGTCGACGCTGGATCATCGGCGTCTGATGCGAGGCGGCCAATGCTTGGCACACACTGCTGGCAGGGCCCATGGGCTTCGCTAAAGCGCAAACTTACTGAAGAGGGCATCACTCTTAAACCAGGAATGGTTGTGAACTTTCTTGGTTACGTTGACGTCTATGCGCCGCAAGGAAAGATCGGCTTCACCATCATGCAAGTTGATGTTGAAGGGCTACTTGGCGATGCGGCAAAGAAGCGTGCCGAGTTAATTGCAAAACTTCACGCCGAAGGAATTGTTGAAGCGAATAAGAAAACTACGTTGAGTCCTGTTCCACTTCACGTTGGCCTTGTCGCAAGTCCAGGCACTGAGGGCTACAGCGACTTCACGGGTCAGTTGCTTAATTCTGGATACGGATTTGAGATCACACTTGTAAAGACCGCTGTCCAAGGTGACAGCGCGCCACCACAAATTGTTAGCGCTATTCAGTCCCTTGACGCACACGGCGTTGACATCATCTGTCTCGTTAGAGGTGGAGGATCGAAGGGTGACCTTTCTTGTTTTGATGATGAACGTATTGCTCGAGCAATCGCCGCGAGCTCAACGCCAGTCTTTACCGGAATTGGTCACACCGGTGATGAGTCAATTGCGGACATCGTGGCTCACACCAGAGCAATCACTCCGACCAAACTTGGTGAAGAGATTGCAGCGCTGGTTAGTGACTGGCATCAACGTCGAGTGATTGTTCCAGCTCAGCGCATTATGGACGGAACAACCGATGTGCTGGAAGAAGCAACTCAGTTTCTCGCAGAACGTCGTCGAACAATGATCTTTGCTGTGAGAGACAGACTCCGCGGCGAACAACGTCACTTAGGCACTGTTCGCCAGCAGCTTCTCATGCAGAGTCGACACATACTTACTAGCTCGCAACAACTTATTTCCAGCACCAAGCAACTGCTCAGCGCCTACGACCCTAAAAAGCGCATGGCCCAGGGCTGGTCGGTAACGACAAACGCCAGCGGACGAGTGGTCAAGTCATTAAGTGATGTTGCAGTGGGCGAAAATGTACGAGTTCTCGTTAGCGATGGATCATTTGATACAACAGTAAATAAGAAAGATGGAACCTCATGAGTAACAACATGGACTGGAATGAAGCAGCAACAGAGCTAAATGCGATTGTTGCGTCCTTTGACGAAGGAGAAGTGTCAGTTGATGACCTTTTCGTGAAGCTCGAGCGCGCTACGGCAATCATTGAATCTCTGGAGGCTCGACTCGACGCCACTAAAGCCAAGGTAGAAGAGCTCGCACCTCGAATTGCTCAGGTAGCTAACGAAGAATGACCGATTCGTTTTATTTTCGCCAACTACTCGCTGGCCGTGACTTTGCAGTTGGTAACGATATTGCTCGCCAGATGCTCAATTTCGCTTACGCAATTGGCGACCGTGAAACAGGTGAAGCAATTCTTGTTGATCCTTCGTACCACCCAACGGAACTTGTTGAAATCGTGGAAGCAGATGGGCTCAAAGTTGTTGGTGTGATTGCGACTCATTTTCACGCTGACCACATTGGCGGGGACCTAATGGGATACGAAATCCCAGGCATCGCAGAACTACTTCAATTTAGAAATGTTCCTATTCACGTTCAAGAAACTGAAGTTGCGTGGGTCACCAAGGGGACAGGTGTTGCAGAGGTGAACTTGGTGCAGCACCAGAGCCACGACATCTTGAAAGTCGGAAGCTTTGAGATTGAATTCATCCACACCCCGGGCCACACTCCGGGTAGCCAGTGCATGCTCGTAAACAATTGCCTCATAAGTGGCGACACTCTCTTCGTAGATGGATGTGGCCGTACGGACTTCCCTTATTCGCAGCCCGAAGAAATGTACATTTCGCTCAATGAGCGACTCGCCGTCATTAAAGATGAAGTGGTGCTCTATCCCGGTCACCTCTACTCCGCAGAACGTCACGCCCCAATGGGCGAAGTACGCAAAAACAACTTCGTCCTGGCTCCTGTTTCAAAAGAACAGTGGCTTTCAATGTTCGCACGATGACACTTTCTGCATCTGATCATGTAGTTGTAGTCGGCGCCGGGCTTAGCGGATGGCGATTCATTGAATCACTACGCCGAGATGGGTACACGGGCAAGGTAACGCTTATTGGTGATGAGCCCTACGCGCCGTACGACCGCCCACCACTTTCAAAACAAATTCTCTCTGGCAAATGGGAACTCGATAAAACAGTTCTGGCTAGTGCTGAGGCGCTCGAAGCAGCAGATATCACCACGGTATTCGGTGTTGCTGGCAAATCCCTTGACGCAGAGAGCAATTCCATCACACTCGAAAATGACGAAATCATAAGTGGCACTCACATAGTCATCGCAACGGGTACTCGGGCACGACGAATTTCTTTTACAGATGAATCACTCGTTCACACCATTAGAAGTCGACAAGATATCGAAGGCCTAAACGCTCATCTTGGAACGCTGCCTGATGGCGCAAAGGTTGCTGTTATTGGTGGAGGCTTCATTGGTGCAGAAGCCGCGACTGCACTCAAGGCACGCGGCTTTATCCCAGTAGTTCTCGAAGCTCTAGAGCGCCCGCTTATTAGTGCTCTTGGCCCTGAAGCGTCACAGTGGCTACTGCCACTTGCAGCGAATGCTGAAATAGAACTTCGTACTAATCAACAAATCAGTGACATAAAAAATGGCTCAATAGAGTTTGCTGATGGATCTTTCCTTGAAGTTGCTGCGATCATTCTCGGAGTTGGGGCAGTAGTAAACACCGAATGGTTGGAGTCGTCTGGATTGCCACTTGATGGTGGGGTAGTAGTTAATGAACACCTACTCGCCACGCCAACCATCGGAGCCATTGGAGATGTTGCCAAATTTCCTTTTGAAGGCGCACTGACACGAATTGAACACTGGCAGGTGGCTACCGATCATGCAGCGGCGCTATCTAGCTACTGGGCCAAGGGCGAAGTGGCTCCTGACATGGTTCCTTACTTCTGGTCTGATCAGTACGGCAAAAAAATTCAGATGCTTGGCCACCCGCGCCCGAGTGACGATGTGGTTCGAGTCGCTGGAAGTGATGAAGAAGGAAAATGGTTAGCGCTGTACTCGCGTGACGGCGTAGTGACAGGAATACTTTCTCTCAGCCAGCCAAGATGGCTAATGGTTTCTAAAGTGCTTCTCGATGAGAAAACTACGCTCACTCGTGCAATGGAGTTGCACCCCTGGGAATAATTAGTTGTTTATGAAATAAACAACGTTTACCTGGACACTCACTGTTTGAGTTCCAGACTGAATTGGCACGCCAAGCTTCATTGAAGAAGACGCGACACCGTCGTACATAATCGGGGTAGGAGTATTTTGCGACTCATTGTCAGTAAGGTTCTTAATCCTTCCAACATGGAACTTTCCAGTTTCGCCGAGACTCGTGGCGATGCTCTTTGCATTTTCGAGCGCTTGTGCTCGAGCCAACTTGAGTGCATCACCATTGTGAGAGAGCGAGAACGAAATGCCACTTAGCTGCGCGCCAGTTCCTCCAGCTTGAACAGCATTATCAATGATTGTGCCGATTTTTGATGTGTTGGGCATTGAAACGCTCACTGTGTCAGTTGCACTGTACCCAGTAATGACGCCAGCGTTGTTAGTTGTTGGGTTAACGCTGAGATTTGAAGTTTGAATGTACTTCTTTGCAACGCCACTATTTGTGAGAGCAGTCTGCAACAGAGCCATACGTGCATTATTCGCACTGAGTGCGCCACCAGGGGTAGACGCAGTTGTATTAACGCCAACTTGGAAAGCAACGGTATCTGGCGTTGCACTAACGGTGGCACTGCCTACAACTGAAACAGTTCCTCGAGCAGAGTGGTGAGAAATCATTACTGCGCCACCAACGAGCAAGATCAAGATAATGAGAAGTACCCACCAGCGCGAACTAACTCGACGCAGTGTGTTCATTGATGATGGAATTGGTTGGTCAATGCTCATATATTTCCTTAAAACTAGAACTGTACAGAACTTAGTTCAGGAATAGTCTTTTCAGTACGCGCAACGACCATTGCCCACTGTTTACGAAGAGTTTCTCTTTCTTCATTTGAAATTTGAGGTGTGAATTCTTTAGCTGGATTCCATAAATTTTCAACTTGATCAAGAGTTAGGTGCCCAGCAGCAACAAGTGCCATTAGTCCCGCACCACGTGTCGTGGCTTCTCTTTCAGTTGAGACACTTACGCGAAGTCCAGTGAAGTTACTGAAGCTCTGCAAGAAGAATTCATTCGCCGTGATGCCGCCATCGACTCGAATCTCATCGTGCTTTGTTCCAGACTGTGCTTCACTTGCTTGCACTAGGTCAGCTCCGCGCTGTGCAATGCCTTCAAGTACGGCTCGAACCATGTGGGCCTTAGTGGTCCCACGTGTAAGGCCAAAGAACCCTCCACGGGCACCGAAGTCCCAGTAGGGGGTCCCAAGTCCAGCGAGCGCTGGAACAAATGAAACGCCGTCTGAAGAAGGAACTGAGGTGGCGAGCGCTTCGAGTTCGTCGAAGTCATTAATGAGTCCGAGCTCGTTCTTTATCCACTCGAGGCAGGACCCGGCTGAAAGAACAATCCCTTCGATACCCCAAGTCATTTCTCCACCTTGGCTGCGAGCAACGATTGGAAAGCACCCAGATGTGAATCGGCTGAGGTTCTCTGGCCCCTTTGAGCCATCAATCATGTTGAGCATGGCACCAGTACCAAATGTGATCTTGGTTCCTTTGGTGATGCAGCTTTGTCCGAATAATGATGCTGACTGGTCACCAACTAGTGCGGTAATAGGAATATTGCCGAGTGCGCTAGCAATTCCGTGTGCACCCATGGTGTCAACGATGCTCGGCATCATGTCGTTATCGATTTTCAGAGAATCAAGAACATGTTGGTCCCAGCTATTTATGTCTAGCGAAACGAATCCGTTTACCGCTGCGTTTGAGCGGTCAGTTATGTGAAGTGTTCCGCCGCTAATGACGTAGGCAATCCACGTCTCGATAGTTGCGAAGCGAAGTTCTTTTGACGCACGTCCCGAGTGCTCAACTAACCATTTTGCTTTTGTTGCTGACTGGTTTGGTGCGAGGCGAATATTGTCACCTTGCAAGATAAGACAGTCAATAACTGTTCGAAGGTCTTGCCAGCCAAGTGCTGGGCCAACAGGTTCACCTGTTGCTGCATCAAAAACAATTGTTGTAGCGCGTTGGTTAGTAATGCCAACAACATCGCAGGAGCCACCGTCTTTAAGAGTTTTTGCTGAGAGCTCTAAAACAAGTCGCTTGATTTCATTTGCGTCAAGCTCAACTTCACCAGGCTGTGGGGAGGTGACGGTGAGTTTTTGTTGATGGATATGAGAAACGTTTCCCTGGTCGTCAACAACTGCAGTTCGAATCGAAGTCGTTCCAACATCAATAGCGAGGGCTTTTACCAAGGCTTTGCTCCAATGCCGAGGGCGCCAGGATTCATGATGTTCTCTGGGTCCAATGCTTTCTTCATGGTGACAAGTAGCTCAAAAGAGGAACCAAGTGCTTCTTGTACGAATCGAGCTCGGTTGCGTCCAATGCCGTGGTGGTGGCTAAGAGCTCCACCGCTGGCTAGAACGGCGAGTGAGGCCGCGTCCCAAGCGCTTCGGTAGTAATTCGTTGGATCGCCTCCAGGGCGCCCTGCAAACGTGAAGTACAGGCATGCCCCATCGTCATAGGCATGGCTCTGGTGAACAGTGGCGGCGAGTGTTGTCGGGACTTCCTTAAGTGCCGCTACGACGCTTTCGTGCATCTCCTTCAAGATGCTCCATGGCCCTGATACTTCAATGGTGTCCACAATGATGCCTGCGTCCCAAAGTGGAACTAGTGAACTCACATTGTTTCGGTGCGATAGCCATGTCGCGACGTGTGAACTATCAAGTTTTTTGGCGCTGGCACATTCCTCGTCAACAATCTTCATTGTTTCATCAGTAAGACCGGGGTCTCCTTCTTCAAGAACAATGAGCGCACACTCTTCAATTTCAAAGTTCCTCTTTGATTCAGCTACGTCGTAGAGGCGAAGAACGGCTGGCTTGGCGCCACGCTGCAAAATTCGCTGGCAAGCATCGAGACCTTGCGCAAAGGTGTCAAAGCTGAATGCACTTCTAAGTTCGTATGACGGCTTCTTTCGCAGTAGCAGCGTTGCTTCAGTGATGATGCCGAGTGTTCCTTCGGAGCCAACAAAGAGTTGCAACATGTCAGGGCCAACAGCTTGACGCGGCCCGCGGCCACCAATTGTTACAACATCACCATTGGCTAAGACCACCGTGAGAGAGCGAACCATGTCTTCGATTTTTCCGTAGCGGTTGGAATATTGTCCAGCCCCTCTACAGGCAATCCATCCACCAACAGTTGCGAGGTCAAATGACTGGGGGAAGTGTCCAACAGTCATACCTTTTTCGTTTACTGATTTTTCAAGGTCTGGGCCGAATACACCAGCTTCAACGTGAACAAGTCCTGATTCAACATCCATCGAAATAATTTTGTCGAGTGCCGTGAGGTCAAGTGCAATCGCACCATCAACTGCCACTGCTCCTCCAACAACTCCGGAACGTCCGCCCTGAGGTGTTAATGAGATTTTGTGCTTAGCGGCGATCTTTACGACTTCAGAAACTTCTGCAGTTGTTTTTGGAGTTACAACAACGCCCGGCCAGTGAGGCACTCGACCTTCACTTACGTCACGAATCGAAAGTGGCCACCAGTCGCGACCATGCTGTGCGCGAACATCAGTTGTTACGTCGAAGGCAATCTTTGAAGACTTCAAGTCTGAAAGCAGGGCTTCAGGAGCGGTTGGCCCTACTGATGAGAATTCACCACTGGGGTAATTGTTCGGCATTGTTGGTTTGGTCATTATTGAACCCTACAGAACTAGACCGGCGCTCTTAAATTCACTTTCTACAAGTGCTGCGTAACGCTGCACTTGGGTAGAAATTTCATCAGGAGTCCAACCAAAAATTGGTGCAATTGCCTGGCAAATTGCTGGTGCTGCCTTGAGAGTTGCTCTTGCGTCATGTAGATGAGCACGCGTTCGTCTGGTCAGGACATCAGTGAGTGATGTTGCCATCTCATTTTGAGCGCTAAAGACAAACTCTGCGAGCAGATAGGGCTGACCCTCAATTGGTGTTGAGCCCAAATTCTGGTCAGCTGCAACGAGCGCCAGAATGTCTTGCGCCTCGGCGCCAAAGCGCTGGTAGAGGTGTTGCTCGACTTCAGTCTTGGCTCGCCAATTACTCGTACCGTGAAATCTCAAGTTCTTGGTTCGAACTGATTTCAAATTCGAGAAGTAGGGACGAAGTGCATCAACAGTGTCTTCAGCCATCTGTCGGTACGTGGTCCACTTTCCACCAGTGATGTGAACTACACCGTCCTTCGAATCTGTGACTTGGTGTCGTCGAGATAGGTCGGCAGTTCGTTCACTGAGCTCTTTTCCACTCTTTGGCGCAAGTAGTGGGCGAAGTCCGGCCCAAAGACCGGTGATGTCTGCGGTGGTGATGTTTGATGAGGTCGAGTTGTTTACCGCGTTGAGCAAGTACGCAATATCTTCTGGCGTGCATTCAGGGCTATCAATAGAGCCGTCGTACGCAGTATCAGTTGTCCCAATAAATGTGAACGGTGCATCTTCAAATGGAACAACAAAGATGCTGCGTCGGTCTCCAGGCACGTTAAGTACTGCAGCAACGTCAGCCGGGAGTCGGTCCCTGGGAACACTTACATGGATTCCCTTCGCAGGCTTGATGTGATGGGTGGCATCGTGATTCACCATGGTGAAGATGTCATCTGCCCATACGCCAGAAGCGTTAACGATTGTTCGAGTCGTAATAGTGAATTCAGCTCCAGTGAGTTCGTCACGGCAAACAACTCCATTAACTAGGCCATTGTCACTGCGAGTAACGCTGACTGCTTTTACGTAGTTAGCAACATCAGCGTTGAAATCAAGAGCAGCAGTTCTCGCAATGCTTAATGCGACTCGTGCGTCATCACCACGTGCATCCATGTAGATGAATGCAGCGGCGAGGTTGTTGTCTTTCAGAGTTGGTAAGTGCGCAATAGCGTCACTCGCAGTAATTTTCTTGTAGCGCTGACCAAGTCTCCATCCACCAGTTATGTCGTAGAGGCGAAGAGCCGAGCCGTACGCCTTGACAAGGGTTTTTCTCATGACTGCATTGTTGGCAAAAATTGGAATTCAGAAGGGGAGCGGACGCACTAAGAATGGAGCATTTTCTAAAAGGCGTTGGCGCTCACGTAGGTTTTCATAAACGAGTCTGAATTCTTTTTGTTGCAAGTAACGAAGTC
>CAINVQ010000162.1 GCA_903854175.1 uncultured Actinomycetes bacterium
GCGCTTTGCCCTTAGGGGGGCAAGTAGCAAAACGCGTTGATATAAGTATGTCGATTAGTCACCTATCAAGCAAGTTGATTAGATGGATACTTACTATCTGTATAATAGATATATGGAAATACGCCAACTTGAAGCCCTTCTAGGCATTGCTGATCACGGAAGCTTTTCTGACGCAGCAACAGCACTCAGCACGGTTCAGTCAAATATTTCGACTCGAATAGCAAAACTTGAAGCTGAACTTGGAGCTGAGCTCGTTGATCGATCAAGCGGAAAACTAACTGAGTCCGGAATGATTGTTAGTGAACGAGCACGAAGAGTCATTGCCGAAGTAGGCGCAATCACTTCTGATGTTTCAGAACTTACAAAAGACGTTCGTGGGCAAGTTTCACTAGGCATGATTGGAACAGCTGGACGATGGGTAGTCCCGCTACTCCTAGAAGCGCAGAGACGCGACTACCCCCATATTGCACTTCGAATCACTGAAGGTACTAATTCAACAATTGAACCTCAAGTAGTTGCAGGGATTATTGATATGGCAGTTCTTGCATGGCCAGTTAGCGCACCTGAACTTAAGGATATAGATCTCTACAGTGAGGACCTCGTGGTGATCGCCCATAAAACGCATCCAATTGGAATGCGCAATAAACCAATGACTCTTAAAGAACTCTCCGAGTTCGAATTACTACTTCCACTAACAGGCACTCCGATTAGAAAAGAAATCGATGATGCCTGTCGAATTGCAGGCGTTCAACTTAAGCCAATTGTTGAACTTGATGGAATTAGAACAATTGCCTCAATGACCTTCGACGGACACGGTCCTTCAATTTTGCCTACAACCATGCTTTCGCAGTTTCTGAGGGAAAGTTTTAGAGCTATTCCAATTACAGATATTTCTCAACGCCGTGTAAGTCTCGTTACCAGGCGCTTTGGATTCCCTTCTGCGCCAGTACGAGCTGTTCAGTCAATGCTGCTCGAGGTGACAAGGGCTAACCCAAATACTCCAGCTGGTGTTTATGTTGACTCAACTGAATCTATGTAATGTCAATTAATGGCTACACCGCTCTCAGCTGGAGAAATTGCAAAGAAAATCCAGAGAATTGATCCATCGTTCAAAAGCGTAATTAAAAAAGCCGGACCTCCCCCTGTAAGACGCTCAGCTCCAGTAGCGAAACGCTTCCCAGCCTTAGCAAGTTCGATTACTTCTCAATTACTCGCTACTAGCGCAGCAGAAACAATTCACGCAAGAGTCGTTAGCGTTTGCAAAGGAACAATCAACGAGAAAAGCATCATTAAAGCGGGCGCCGAGAGTTTGAAATCGGCTGGGCTTAACCGCACCAAAGCAGAAGCGATGGTGCAACTCGCTGAAATGTCAATTGATCGAAGTATTCAGCTTGATCGCCATGGTCGAATGAGCAATGAAGCAATAGAACATGAAATTACTGCCGTCAAGGGTATTGGACCATGGACAGTTCAGATGTATCTGATGCACACCCTGGCACGACACGATGTATGGCCAGTTGGTGACTACGGAGTACGTATGGGTTGGAGCATTCTGCACGACATGGACGAAATCATCTCAGAGAAAGAACTGAGAATCGTTGGAGAACCGCTTACAGGGCTGCGATCTTCAGTTGCTTGGTACTGCTGGCAAGCGGTGCATTTCTTTCGCTTGGAGAAGTAACCTCACCATATGACTTTTGTTAGCCAGCAACAGTTCGAGGATTCAGCGCTCGACACACTTCTTAGCTACTGCAAGATTCCCTGCCTCTCTCCTATGTTCGACTCGAAGTGGCAAAGTAGCGGACACATTGATGCTGCAACTGAGTTGCTTGCGTCATGGGCACGCTCAAGAAAACTTAATAACTTCGATGTTGAGATTCACCGTCTTGAAGGTCGCACTCCTGTCATAACTGTGACAGTGGCTTCTACGGGCGGCGGAGAAGGAACAGCTGTTCTCTACGGTCACCTCGACAAGCAACCTCCTCTTGGTGAATGGTCCGAAGGTCTTGATCCGTTTACTCCGGTTCGGCGCGGTGACCGAATTTATGCACGCGGAGTATCCGATGATGGATATTCAATTTTTGCTGCTCTTTGTGCACTCGAAGCCATGGAAGCAAACAACATCGCTCACAGTCGATGCGTTGTGCTGATTGAAGCAAGTGAGGAAAGTGGAAGCCCTGACCTCGACGCCTACCTCGACGCGTTAAAAGAACAACTTGGCAATGTAGAGCTACTCGTTTGTCTCGACTCCGGGGCTATTTCATATGACCGACTTTGGGTTACGACTTCTCTTCGAGGGCTTGCATCAATTGAGCTGACAGTAAAAGTTCTTGAACAAGGTCGCCACAGTGGGATGGCCAGTGGCGTAGTGCCATCATCTTTCAGGATTCTTCGTCAACTCATTGACCGAGTTGAAGATGCATCAACAGGTGAAGTGTTGCTCAAAGAGCTCCACGTGGAGATTCCAGAATCAGTACGAATCGCTGCCGCACAAACTGCCGAGGAATTTGGCGACATGTTCCAACATGAATTCCCGCTTGTGCCTGGGCTCAAGTTGATGGGTGAAACA
>CAINVQ010000163.1 GCA_903854175.1 uncultured Actinomycetes bacterium
GACTTTGGCGAACTTCTATGAACTGAAGACCCTTTAGATGTGGTTATTCTGAACTTGCTGGTACTTCTATGAACGTAGTGCGAATTAATGGCATGCAAGGGGTCAGGGGTTCGAATCCCCTTACCTCCACCAGAGATCCAGGGCAATTGTCACTACGTGCTGGTACAATTACTTTCATGAAGTTCACCGTTGCAGTTACACATGAAGGCGATTTATTTGTCGCGAAGTGTCTCGACGTTGACGTTGTGTCTCAAGGCACCAATTTTGAAGAAGCTGTTGCAAATCTCGAAGAGGCTTTGGCTCTTTACTTCGAAGATGAGAAGCTCCCTGAATCTCTAGAGCCGCCAGTTATTACCACAGTACTTTTACCTGCGTGAGTCCAGCACTCCCTGTAGTTTCTGGTCAACAAGTGGTTTCAGCGCTCTTAAAGGATGGCTTCAACCAAACATCGCAGCGAGGTAGTCACGTGAAACTGCGAGACACAAATGGAAAAGTTGTTATTGTCCCCATGCACAAAGAACTTGCTCGTGGAACGTTATCCTCAATCCTTCGACAATCTGGACTGGACGTAAGTAAGTTCATTGAACTTCTTTAGTTCAACTTAATGGCGTGCAATGGTCAAAGGTTCGAATTCCCTCAAATCAACCAAATCTAAAAACAACAAAGCCCCCGGGTAAATCCCGGGGGCTTTGTTTATTTAACTATTAGTTCTTAGTAAACAGAACTGAGTGAGCGTGGCTAATTACTGGACCAAGATCAATCATGTGGTTCTTGTTGACAATCGCAACAATGACGAGCGCGCCACCAGCAATTGAAATGTTCTTAAGAAACGAAATCATTTCACCCTGCTTTGATGCAGCATCTGCAGCCCAGAAATTGTGGAAAATAACTCCTGAAAGAATGCAGAAAATGGCAATGAGTAGAGCACCAAGGTCAATCCAGAGACCAAGAATGATTGATGCAGCACCAGCAAGGACCATTAGTCCTGAGAGTGGCACCAATAGTCCAGGAAGTGGCAATTTCTTCATCTGAGCGTAAGGAACCATGTCCTTAGCTTTAACAATGTGGTTAATGCCAGATCCAATGAAAATCAAGCTGAACAGAATTCGTCCAATTAGAAGTAATACACCCATCTTTGTCCTACTTTCTTCGGTTGGGCCATGCGGCCGTAGACGGGTAAAAGGCTAAACCAAGTGGGACTTTTATTGCGTGATGCTCAATATGACGCCAGTCTCATTCTGTTAATTTCTTTAAATACCGAAGGAAGCAAAATGACAACAATCATTGATCCAGCCGCAATCGTAAAACCACAGCGAGTAAAACTGCAGCCCTTCAAAATCATGGTGGGACCAGTAACCCACCTCGCTGAAGAGCGTGAGCGTTTAAGCAAGCTCACCTACAACGGGTTCAGCGTTAAGCAGCTTGGTGCAACCATTGGTGGCATTGTTGACGGCGTTGACATCACTAAGCCAATCAGTGACGAACTTGTTGCAGAACTTAGACGCTGTTTACTTGACTTCAAAGTTATTTTCTTTCGCAATCAACCACTCACACCAGCTGAGCATGTTGCGTTTGCTCGTAGATTCGGTGACCTCGAGATTCACCCATTCATTCCAGCTAATACTGATCAACCAGAACTTGTTCGATTTGAAAAAGAAGCAAAAGTTGGTGGTTTTGAAAATGTGTGGCACTCCGATGTCCCATGGAGAAAGCTCCCCTCTGCTGCAGCGGTGCTACACGGAATTGAAATTCCACCAATCGGTGGCGACACTTCGTTTTGTGACATGTACGCAGCGTACGAAGGATTAAGTGAAAAGACGAAGGCTCAAATCGCAGATTTAAAGGCAGTGAATGACTTCACAAAAGCCTTCGGTCACACACTTGATGACGCTTCACGTGAGCAAATGCACGAGAAGTACCCACCAACTGTGCAGCCTGTTGTTCGCACCCACGGCGAAACTGGTCGAAAGTTGATTTATGTCAATCGCGCATTCACACAATCAATCGTTGGCTACAGCCAAGCCGAAAGTGATGAACTGATTGATTTTCTGAGTTCTCAGACAAATGTTCTTGAATACCAGTGCCGATTCCAGTGGGAACCACATTCAGTTGCATTTTGGGATAACCGTGCTGTCCAGCACTTTGCTCTTAGCGATTACTGGCCACAACGACGCGTGATGGAACGCGCCAGCATTGTTGGAGAGCAGCCGCGATAACTACCGCGAAATCATTACTTCTTTTTCGCTGAGTTTCTTTTTGCAGCTTCTTTAACTAGGGCTTTAAATGCAGTTGCTTTGATCTTTTCTCCTTCAGAGATATCAATTGCACGACGCACGTTACCTTCGAGACTCGAATTAAATAGACCTGATGGGTCCTTCAATTCAGCACCATTGGCAAACGTAAGTTTCACAACACTCTTATAGGTTTCACCGGTGCAGATCATTCCATCGCTGTACCAAACAGGCACCCCGCGCCACTTCCAGTCTTCTGTTACATCTGGAATAGCTTGCTTGATAAGTTCGCGAACTTTGGCGAGTGTTTCTCCGCGCCAGTCCCCTAGTTCCTTAATGCGACCATCTATAAGTTTTGAAGCATTTGGTGTTGAAGAAGTTTTAGCCATACCTAAATTTTAGGATATGTCGGCCTTACGAAA
Organism: uncultured Actinomycetes bacterium; assembly: GCA_903854175.1. The sequence goes on from CAINVQ010000163.1 coordinate 2,654, forward strand.
TGTGTTTTCAGGTGTCCCCGCGCCATCACCGTCTCGAGCAAGTTTTACGATTTGCTGAGCGAGGTCCGGACGTGACCAAATCATGAATCCATTTTCATCAAGTTGCCTAGTTATCTCAATACCAGGGATTCCTACTGGGCGAAGAATGAAAACCTTGTCTTCAAAACTTGCGGTTACATGAATCGGTGTGGTGTAGTCAAACGCTGAAACGTCGTGCACGCCGTTCTCTTCTGAGCCGTCGGCACGGGCATCAGCGATTGTTCCTCCACCCATGTCAATGATGCGGTCACCACACTGTTCAATGCGCTCTACGTAAGTGTAAAAACGGTCACTCTTGTCAACGAGTTCGCCACCACGCCAGACTTCAACAGCACGCCACAGTCCTCGAAGATCTGGTGCGCCTTCTGCGAGCGCGCCATTGCAATTGCCGAGTACCAGTTCAGGGAATCGTTCTCCGTAGCCACCCGCAGGTGTGTGCGCTACTGGAACTTCAGCTGTACACATTGTTATTTGTTCCCTTGCCAAAGAGGCTCATTGATTTCAAATCCAATGTCATTGCCCCACTTGTTTCGGTACGAAACTTCTTGTGCGGGGCGACGCTTTGCAACACCCCACGTGCCCTTTGGATACCCCATGGTGATCATGGCAGCCATAATCCAGTTTTCATCCTTAGGGATTCCCAAAATGTCATACGTCTCGTCAGGGTGAAAGAAACTAAGGATTGAAGTTGGCGCACTTCCTACACCGTGTGCTCTGGCAGCGAGTTGAGCGCTCCATAGTGCTGGCCAAATAGATCCACCCGACGTATCACCGCGTGTAAAGCCAAAGAGAAGAAGCGGAGTGCTTTCGAAATTATCTGCAGCCCACTGAACAGAACTCACCATCTTCATCATGGTCTTACTTTGCGCAGCTTCAGGGTCCGCGAGTGCTGCTTGGTAGCGCTCGGCGTAGATCGTTCCCCAAAGTTGACGAACTGAGTCTTGATAGAGCGGAGCGATTTTCTTTATGACCTCAGGATCATCAACCATAAGAAAACGCCAGCCCTGGGTGTTTCCTCCCGA
>CAINVQ010000164.1 GCA_903854175.1 uncultured Actinomycetes bacterium
CCCAGGGTCACATGACGGAGGAAGCATTTGCGCAATAGTTCCACCACACGCAGTTCCACCACTGTTAAAGAGAAGTTTGTTAGAAGTAGGTAGGCGTGCGAACTTTGCGACTGGGTACGCCTTTGTAAGTAAGTCTGGTCTTCCAACAACTGCAGCAGCAGTTGTAATGACCTTGAATGTTGAACCTGGCGCAAACGTTTGTTGTGTTGCCATGAGACCAAGTGGCTGAAATCCATTTGCGTTCTTAGTCGTGTACTTCTTCCATGCCTTCTGGGCAACACTGAAGTCAGATGACTCGAGAGGTGCTGGGTCATAGTTAGGGTTTGAATACATTGCCAGTACCGCACCAGTACGCGGATCTAACACCACAGCGGCACCATCTCTACCCGCGAGAGCATTTTGCGCAATGCGTTGAATTGAAGGCTCGATGGTGAGGTTCACAGTGTCTGCAGAACTCGACGGAGCTAGCAATTGAGCCAGGCTTTGTGGTGGTTGATGGTGAGCCGAGAGATAACTGTCGTACTGCGCCTCAAGCCCCCACACACCATACGAAGGTGACGAAAAGCCAACAACTCCTGAAGTGAGAGAACCGAGCGGGTACAGCCTCTGCCATGGGTAGAGGCCCTTCGCGGGGATTGACTGAGCGAGGATTGTCCCGTCTGCAGCAACAATTTGACCTCGCGCATACAGTGTCGATGCTTGAGAGATTCTTGGATTCAGTGAAGAATCATTTAACGACTGTGCATGAAAAAACTGAATGTACGAAGACTGTGCGGCGACAACAACAAACAGCAGCAAGATAAACGAGGCGAGGAAGCGAAGTCGACGTGACACTGATTAACCCTTTGTTGGCTTCATAGTTGTTGTTGTCACAGCAGCATTTGCACTGTTGCTTGAAAGCATCCAGGCAGAGTGCATGTACGCTGCGTAATTCAGTGCAGCGTCCAATGTAGGCTCAGCGATTTTTCCATTCACGGCTTGCTGATCTGCGCTGCGTAATTGAGAAACTTGGTACGAAGTGTCTAGAACTTTTTGAGGCTGGAACCAAAGAACTCCACTTGGTTGTCCTTGGTACACACCAACAACACCGTTGTCGTTGGCGAGATAGTACGTGGAGTATGCGTACCAATGCATAATGACCACAAAACCAATGACTAAGAGTGCAAACACTCCGCCTGTTGCATACACCCGCCAAGAGAACTGACGATTTCTGCGAATAATGTTTGTCGTTGACTTTGCACTTTGTGCAACCGGAGGAGGTGTGGTGCTTACGGTTTTCTTTATTGGATTTGACGTTGGAGAAACTTCATCAAACTCCAGTAATACAACGGAAATATTGTCTCTTCCACCGGCTCGTTTTGCTGCTGCCACGAGTTCAGTAACGGCATCATCGAGATTTTTTGGAGACGAGGCAATGCTGGCGAGCTCTTCACTTGATAGTTCATTAGAAAGACCATCACTACACAGAAGGATTCGATCACCTGGATGAACATCAAGTGATAACACATCAATGTCTATCTTTGGATCAACGCCAAGTGCACGAGTGAGCTGGTGACGTCGAGGATGCGTTAGAGCTTCTTCAGCAGTCAGCCTTCCCATGCGAACCCACTCTTCGGCGACACTGTGGTCTTCGCTTAGCTGACGCAGTGCACCATCTCGTAGTTGATAGGCACGTGAGTCACCGACATTAAAAAGTGTTGGTGATCCAATTCCGTCTTCGGCGTACGTAATTCCAACAGCAATAACTGTTGTGCCCATTCCAAATCGTTCTGTATTCTCCTCGGCGTCTTTGATAATTGCCGCATTAGCGATTTCAATAGATTCGTAAAGACTCTCAACTGTGTCTTTTTCTTGAAAGCCATTGCGAACAATAGTTACCGTAATGTCAGATGCCACTTCTCCAGCAGCGTGGCCACCCATCCCGTCTGCAATGATCGCAATTTGGTTATCTGCGTAGATGGCATCCTGGTTGGTCGTACGTACGACCCCAGTGTCTGTTGCAGCGGCGTAGCGCCAGCGCGTCAACGAACAACCTCAAACAAGACACCGCCGACTTGAACAATGTCTCCACGCTCAAGGTGAACGCGACCCTTTAC
>CAINVQ010000165.1 GCA_903854175.1 uncultured Actinomycetes bacterium
GAAGCGTTCCAAGATCTTGAAATTCGATGGTTGCTACCACGGACACTCTGACGGACTACTCGTCGCTGGTGGCAGTGGGGTAGCGGAAATGGGCATTGCCGGTTCTGCTGGGGTGACTGAGGGTGCAATTGCTGACACCATGGTCGCTCCTTACAACGTCGTGCCTCAGCTCGACGACTCTGTCGCCTGCGTTCTTGTTGAGCCAGTGGCTGCGAACATGAACATTGTTGCGCCTAGCGAGGAATTCTTAAAGGGACTTCGTGCAGAGTGCGACCGAACTGGTTCGTTATTAATTTTCGATGAGGTAATCACAGGATTTCGCCTCACACATGGCTCGGCACAAGAGTTCTTCGGTGTAAAGCCAGACATCTGGTGCTTCGGAAAGATTATTGGTGGCGGACTACCAGTTGGTGCGTTTGGAGCTTCTAAAGAAATTTTTAGTGTTCTTGCACCTAATGGTGGCACTAATGCTGTTTATCAAGCTGGCACGCTTTCAGGCAATCCGCTCGCAATGAGTGCTGGAGCGACGGTGCTTGATCTTGTTTCCGCCAGCGACATTGCAGCGTTGTCAAAGACTGTTGCTACATTTGCTGCGGATCTCAACTCTGCAGTTACTGCAGGAGGACTATTCGCACAAACTCCAGTGCAGGGTCCACTTATGGGTCTGTACTTATCAAAGACTGCCTTTGATGCACCAAAGAATATTGCGCAAGCAAATGTCATCTGTGGCAACGGACTTTATGGAAAGTTCTTTCACGAGATGCTTACCCGTGGGGTTGCCATGGCACCAGGTGCCTATGAGATTATGTTTGTTTCACTTGCGCACAGCAGCGAAGATCTAGCGCGCACATGTGAAATAGCTCGCGAAGCTGCTCGCGCAGTTGCTAATTCTTAATTAGGAACGACAAGAACGCGACCACGAGTCGCACCCTTAGCAACAGCATCGAGTGCCTCGGGCAACTCTTCAAGTGTTACAACACGGTCAATCAAGGTAGAAACATCAAGATTGGCTTCTGATATGAGCTTCCATGCAGCAGCACGTGTTTGTGGTGATGCTTCCACTGAGTCGATGCCCAAAAGGCCAACGTTTCGGGTGATGAAAGGGTAAACAGTTGCAGGAATGTCCACGCCACCGAGGAGTCCACTAGCAGCGACTGCTGCTCCGTATTTAAGGCTGCGAAGAATGTGTCCGAGTGTCTCTCCGCCAACACAGTCAATTGCACCGTCCCATAGTTCTGAGCCAAGCACACGGTCTGGCTTGTCGCTAACTTCGTCACGTCCTATGATTCGCACTGCTCCCTGGTCAAGAAGCCACTGTGATTCCTGTGGTGATCCAGTTGATGCAACTGGCTTGTAGACACGCTTGGCGAGCAGGGTAACGGCGATACTTCCGACACCTCCTGTCGATCCTGTGATCAAAACGTCCACATGAACTTTGATTCCATGATTCTAGAGGGAGATGATTGACTGCGCAGCAGTAATTCCAGCAGTTCCTAGAACTTGTGAGTCCTTCGTTGAGATGTTGCTTGGCAAGATGGTTGCGAGGCGAGAAGGAGCATAAATGAACTCTGCGAACCCACCGTCACGTGAAACTCCGAGTCCGTCACCGTGAACTTCCACCTTTGAGCCGACTGGGAAATTTGGGTCAGAAGATTCAACGACTTCACCAGCTGCGTCTACGCCACCAATGAGCCTTGGTGCACGACGCACACGGCTCTTAGGGACTGCGACCATGGTGTCTTTGAAGTTGATGGATGAATATTCGACCTTAATCTTGAGGTCACTGGCATCAGTCGCTTCAGTCGTAACGTCAGCTACCTGGGCTTGGAAATCTGATTCATTTTCGGTTATCAAAAGGGCTCTCATCTATAAAATCCTAGTCTGAGAAGTAATACGATTAGGGCGTGACACACATCTCGCTCAATGGGCACCCGACCTGGACGTACGTAAGCAAACGCAAGAAAAAACCATCTCTAGTACTCCTCCATGGCGGCATGAGCAGCAGTGGCAGTTTGCTTCGAAACCTGGCACCCCATTTTGATAAGAACTACCGCGTAGCTGCCTTTGACCGCAGGGGACACGGCCGCACCGCAGACACCGACGCTTCATTTCACTATGAAGAAATGGCTGATGAAACAATTGCCTTTCTAGAACACCTGGGGGATAGGCACTTCGTTGTTGGCCACTCAGACGGCGGCAACGTTGCGCTAATTGTTGCCATGAGGCGCCCAGATCTACTTAAACGCGTAGTTCTTGTTGGTGCTAATTACCACTATGACGGAATGCGACCAATGCCGATGTTTCACCTTGAAGGTGAACAGTTTGAAGAGTGGGCCACTAGATTCGGAGAGCTGTCTCCGAGCGGGAAGGAGCACGCTCGAGAAGTGATACAAAAAACATTATTGCTATTTGCAACTGAACCCGCATACACACCAGATGATCTATCAAAGATTTCCGTACCCACGCTTGTAATGGCGGGGGATGATGATCTCATGGAACTTAGCCACACCTCATCTCTTTATGAATCAATTCCAGGTGCAGAATTAGCAATTGTTCCAGCAACTAGTCATGCATTGCTTAAAGAAAAAAGTAAGTTGAGCTCTAAATTGATTCGAGATTTTTTTGAGGATGAATACCCTCCTGTTACGTTCCAGCCAAGCAGGCGTGCAGAGTAGAAATTTGATTCACTTCAAATTCATGTCCTCAAACTAGGATTAAATCATGTCACCAACACTGAATCGGGTTCGTCAACCTGTTATCTCATGGTGGATGAGTCAGAGTTCATTTAACTCTGATGGAATTCTTTATCTCGCCTCAGGTGTATTTGCATTGATCCTAGGTTTTACATCTGGTGAGCCAGCACAGTGGCATTGGGGATATCTGACGTTCGCTGTCTATTTTGCTGCAGCAATTCTCATGTTTCTATTCGCCAGATCTCGATGGGCCAACTCATTCTCTTTAAGAAAATACATACTTCTTTTTCTCGTTGTTGGAGTAGTGATTATTCCTCTGGGTCTTGAGGCTCATTGGCGACAAAACAACAGCACACTTGCTCAACCTGAAGTGTCAGTGATTGAACGTGCTGCGAATAATGTGATTAACGGAAAAGACCCGTATAGCGCTTATGTAAAAGATGGGAAATTACATAATCAAATTAAGGGTGTTCCAAGTTACGAATCGTTCTATCCTTACGGAGTTTTTTTATCAATTTTCGGGATACCTGAGGCAATCTCGCATAAGGGATACGGACTTACAGATGCTCGCTTGGTAATGACGTTGCTTACCATTGTGGTTGGTTTAATTGCTTTGAGATTACTTCGCTCATCTAGAGAAAAGAAATTACGAGTTGCCCAAGTTTTAATTGCACTTCCAACTGGTGCACTCTTCTTGTGTACTGGTGGTGATGACATGCCGGTACTAGCTCTCATGCTCCTTGGCGTTGTGGCATTGCAGAGAAAGCAAACATACGTAGCCGCTGTGAGCATTGGTCTTGCAGCAGCAATGAAACTGACTGCGTGGCCAATGGCTCTTGGTTCAATGATTGTTGTGAGAGATGAAAAGCATTTTGGCAAATGGAAGCAATTTTTTGTAGTTTCATCTTTAATTGTTGTCGTCACAATTCTTCCGTTCGCAATTAAAGCGCCACATACATTCATCACCAACGTGTTCAGTTTCCCCTTTGGCCTGTCGGGAATTAATTCTCCAGCTGCAAGTGCATTACCTGGGCATATTCTTGCAACGCTTTGGTCGCCGTCTAAGCACATTCTCCCTGCTACCACTCTGATCATCGGGGGAGCATTCATGACGCGATACTTAAGGGCTCATTGGCCGCTCACACTTTCCAAGATGCTTTCGTTGCTTGGAACATGCTTTTTAGTTTTAATCTGTGTCAGCTCCGCAACGCGCTTCGGATATTGCATATATTTTGTAAACGTGTGGGTTTGGTCTTGGGCTACGAGAGAAGATGAGCTTTCAAACTAAAAAAAGGCCCAGGAACAAATCCCGGACCTTTTTTAGTTTGTTAATTTAGTTGTGATAAATCGCAACTACTTCAACAACGGTAATAGTCACCATTAAAATAACAATCAGCGCTGTGTAAAAACCACATGGAGTTTTCTTGATCTCCTTTGCGTAACTACTTGTACTATTTGCCTTTTCGAGGTCTTCTGCGATCCCCTTAAGAAGCGGAATCTGTCCTGCTGATCCCACAAGTGTTAGAACGTTGCTCGCGATAATGAAAACAACTAGTGCATAACGCTTGGCGTGGTTGTCTAGTGGTGCAAAAAGAATCAGAGCGACACTAACGGCGTTGCAAAATGCAAAGATTTTAAACATCGTCATTATTGCGTCTGCTTCTATTTGATAAAAACGGCCTATGTTTTTTTCTTCCATTGCTACTCCTAAATGTTGATTTTTCTAATTAGATTTATACTTGAACTACTCATTCAGCGATTCTAAACCGCGCATAATCGGGGGGAGTGATTCATCCAAGCTTAAAACAATGTCTGTTTTGAACTCAAAGAATTCTGTTAGAGACAGTGCATCGTAAAGTACGAACTGAGTAACTTCCAAAATTGAGTTCGCGTCAACTTCTAGGACTTCAAAGCCCTCTTGACCGTTAAGTGATTGAAACCAGCAAAATTGCTTCACACCCTTAATCTGATCGCGCTCTTCGGTGATTGTTTGGAACAGTGAGAACATTCTTGTTGTCTGTTCTGTAGTTCCTCCACGGGCTTTCCATTCAGTTTTTAGGTACATTTGATGCCTTTCGTTATAAGTTGTTTATTGCAAGTTACAACTAAATGGCAATATTCGCTGATTTTTGAAGGTTTTTGTCTAATGTTCAGTAATGAAGCGAATCCTGACGTTAATCCTTGTCATGTCATCGTTCGCTGTCTTTTCTGGCACATCATCAGCTTCTATAAAACCTGGAACATCTTGCTCTCCAAAAGGAAAGATCTCGATCTTTGCTGGTGTTAAGTACACATGTGTGCTCAGTGGGAAGAAGCTTGTTTGGAATAAAGGCGTAAAGGCTCCGTCTTCCACTACAACCAGCCCAGCTTCAACCACCACTTTTGCTGCACCTGCACTAAGCGCCCTCGCATCGGCACTCCCATGCCAACTTCCTTATTCCGGTCCTTTAGATAACACTCAAAGGACCGGTTTCCCTCACGATTCTGCATCTCTACCTAATTCAGGAACCATTAACGCATTGATGGTATTTGAGGATTTTTCTGATGTCAGTGGAACAGACAACATTCAATCTGTTGCAAAAACTATTCAAACAAACATTTCAAGTTATTTCAGCTCAGTTTCTTACGGAAAAGTGAACTTCAAATTCACTACATATCCATCTTGGATTCACGTAAACGCAACTTCAGGA
>CAINVQ010000166.1 GCA_903854175.1 uncultured Actinomycetes bacterium
AACTGGTTTATTCATGTTTTTAAAGTGAAATGGCTTATAGAGCAGTCCAATAAGTAATTGACTCGCAACACCAATAACTATGAATTTTGCATCTGATGTTTTTAGTCTGAAAATGCTTCTAGGAAGAGATAGGCCACCCGACACTGCTGCGAATACGACTGTTCCCATAAAGCCGCACCAGAGTCCAATAAGACCACACAGAGTGAACCAGTAAGGGGCCTTATCGACCTTTGTAAGAGCGCTGATGCCTCCTGGAAAGTGAAGAGAACTGCTGAGGATGCTGGCGAAGACTGTTGCCAACACCTCTCCACCTAGGAAGCCCACGAGGCATGCAACCAGAATCGTGATGGTGCGAGGTTTGCCGTTATTTTCCTTTAATGGCCTGGTACTCATATGTCATAACGCTAACAAGTTTGGAGTTATGCACAGGGCCAAATTGATTGTCACAATTGACCTCTAGATTGGTAGACGTGACTACACCTGAAAAAGAAAAAACTGGCCTCTCCAAGCTCATGCCTGGAGGCAAGAAGCCAGTAACCCCAGAATCACGTCGACGTTTCATCACCATTGCCCTGGTGATCTTTATTCTGGGCATCCTGATCATTCCATCGTTCTTTTCAAATAAGCACATCAAGACAATTAATTACTCGGCACTTATTCGTGAAGCTCGCCACGCTGGGGTTATTTCAGCGAACATTAATAACACCAATGGTGTAATCACTGGTCAACTAACGAACGGAACCAACTACACCACAAACGGTCCAATTCCAGTTCTGACTACTGAAATTGAAACACTTCGCACCAACAATGTTTCCGTTGTGTTCGTAAATAACAATGGATTCCTTTCAACCTTCGCGCCCTACCTAATTTGGATCATCATTTTTGGTGGCTTTATGTTCTTTGCAAGCCGCCAGGCCAAGGGGCAGATGAACGGGATGATGTCCGTTGGCAAGTCCAAGGCAAAGCAATTTAATAAAGATCTCCCCTCAACAACGTTCGCCGACGTTGCTGGATACCAAGGCGTGAAGCAAGAAATCAGCGAAGTAGTTGAGTTTCTAAAGTTCCCAGATCGCTACAAAGCTATTGGCGCATTAATTCCAAAGGGCATCTTGCTTGTTGGTCCTCCAGGAACTGGAAAGACAATGCTTGCTCGAGCAGTAGCTGGCGAAGCAGGAGTTCCATTCTTCTCAGTTTCAGGATCAGACTTCATGGAAATGTTCGTCGGTGTTGGTGCATCACGTGTTCGTGACTTGTTCTCAACGGCGCGTAAAGCTGCTCCAGCAATTATTTTCGTCGACGAAATCGACTCCATTGGCCGCAAACGTGGTGCTGGAGTTGGTGGTGGACACGATGAACGTGAGCAGACTCTTAACCAGATGCTGAGCGAGATGGACGGCTTTGATCCGACTGTGGGCATTGTTGTCATGGCCGCGACCAACCGACCAGATGTACTTGACCCAGCGCTACTTCGCCCTGGACGCTTTGACCGCCAGATTGTTGTGCCACTACCCGACCTCGATGAGCGACTTCCAATCTTGCAGGTGCACTCAAAAGATAAGCCACTTGATGCATCAGTTGACCTTTCAATGGTTGCGCGCGGGACACCAGGAATGAGCGGCGCTGACCTAGCGAACCTCGTTAACGAGTCGGCACTACACGCTGTCCGTCGTGATTCAAAAACAATCAATATGAACGACTTTGAGTCAGCACGTGACCGAGTTCTTATGGGTGCCCAGCGAGACTCAATGGTGCTGCAAGATGACGAGCGCGAGCGCATTGCATTCCACGAAAGTGGCCACGCGCTACTTGCGTACGTTCTAGAAAAAACTGACCCACTGCACAAAATCACGATTATCCCCCGTGGAATGGCACTGGGTGTCACAATGACACTTCCTGAAGAAGACCGCCACATTATGGGTCGAGGCCACCTGGAAGATTCACTTTGTATGCGCATGGGTGGACGAGTTGCTGAATTGCTTGTTTACGGTGATCTATCTACTGGTGCCGCAGACGACCTTCAGCGAAATACTGAGCTCGCTCGTCGAATGGTTACCGAGTGGGGAATGTCGAAAGAAATTGGGCCAATGGCCTGGGGCGGACACCAGCAGGTATTCCTTGGAGATGGACTCATGTCTACAAAGGACTACTCAGAGCACACCGCTGAAATTGTTGATGACGAAGTAGAGAGAATTCTTCGCGAACAAGAAGCTCGCGCAATTGAAGTGCTCACACTTCACCGACGTGGCCTTGAAGCACTGACACGATCGCTTCTGGAGCACGAGACTATTGATGGTGATACTGCTGCGAAACTTATTGATGAAGCCCACGGAGAGCCTGTATGGCCTGGTGGAACCAAGACTGTGAGTGCTCTTAGCGCTCCAGTGAAGGCTGAAACTTCAGAAGCAGCTCCTGCACCATCAACTACTTGGCAGCCACCGACGCTACCTGCTGTTTAAAGCGCTCAGCAGATTAACTCCTGCTGGAGTTGTTTGCAGTGCAACGGTTGCCAGAAGAACGCTCTTTGGCGCCGTAATAAATTCACCAGTAGCTATATGTTGCAACTTCACTTGCACCGTTTCGCCAGCCTTAATATGAAACTTTGAGGTCGAGCTCTTTACGCCTTGACTTGGTAATGAAGAAATGGAGACAGTCACACTCTGCTTCGATGTATTTGTTACTCGAGCAGTTTCAATTGCTGTTCCGTTGAAATTAGCGAACAGTAGTGATGATGACGGGTTCCCAAGAGCGCTAAGGGAAGTCCCCTTGGATGTTCCAAGTACGAGAGTTGTAAGTATCGGGTCACTGGAAGAAGAGCTTACGAATGCGTATCCATTTGCTGGAATTGCAGTGTTTGGTGTAATCGTTATTTCACCACTGCTGTAAGGCAACACTGTGAGCGATTGTGCAGGAACGTTATATGGAGGAAGGCTTACCTTCACCGTTACTGAAATTGTTTTTGATCCGGGGTTCGCATATCGAAGTTGCGCCTTGGCGCCATTTTCGGTTGTTACGAGAGGGAACAGACTCTGTTTACTGAGCTGGCTCTGTCCCGAGTAGTACGAAACCGTATTTCCCGATTGTTGAATACCAATTATGTCGAGTGACCCGCGTAGGACCTTTACGCGGACGCCAATATTGCTGGTATTTACTAGTTGCGTTCCAAGGTTCAATACAAATAATTGGTGGGCATTGACTGAAAGCCCCTGAAACGCTGCAGGAGCATTGAACCCTTTGTCTGAGTACGTGGAAACATTGAACACTGCAGCTGTTGCAGTTGGATTGTAAATACTCAAGTCTCCTGTTGAGCCAACAGTTGTATCAAAACCTGCTCCGAACCAAGACTGGGCGCCAATTGAGCTGCAAGCACTTTGGAGCCCGTTGGATCCAACAACTGCTGCGACAACTCCTCCACCATTTACCTGTGCAGCGACCGCGAATACTTTGCCTTTTCCAACAGAACTCAAGTTCCATGTGCTGTTGCCCGAAATCTTGGTGCTTTCACTGCCGCTTTGTCCAGTGTCAGTTGTCCAGGAGAGAGAAATTTTATGCGACGTAGACGTTGTATTCAAAAATGTAACGCTGCTCGAAGTGAGTCCTGAGCAGTAGAGAGCAGCTGACTCAGAGTTTGAAGCAACGAGGAGCCCTGAAGATAGCTTCGAAGGATTAGACGTACCGAGAAATGTACTTAGCGCAGCCGTAATCACAAGGGCAGTCACCATTACAGCTGTCAATGGCAGTCGACGTAGGTTATTCATTCTCCGTTGCCTCACTCACTGGAACAACCACTCGACGGTTTCTCTTGTTGAATAGCCACTCGGCACGGTGTACCCAGCCAAATCCAAGCCATACAAATAACCAGAGACCCAGTGTGAACAATGCAAGGAGACCGTTTAGCGGGAACTGGTGCAGAACAACTTGCACTGTCTCATTTCCATGTACGGATCCAATTGCATATTTCGGCGCCCAACCATCTGCAATTGATCTGGCCACAGGTTTTCCGCTCAAATTAAGTGCGAAGGCACCCGCTGGGGCCAGACCCGCAACAACGTGGGCATCATTTGCCGCCGGCATTTTTAAATGTCCTTCAGAGCCAATAGTTGCGAGTACCGGAACAGGACTTGTTCCGGTACTGCTGGCGTGAATGAGCCCGGCAAATAAGGAATTGCCAAACACCGAGACTGAACTTGTTTGTAGAACAAGTGACAAGTCTGTCTGCATGTTGAGTGCAGTTCGAAGCGTTTGAGGAACAGGTCGAAGTGGAACTGTTTGCACCCCGGCGAGCTCGGGTGATGACGCGTTCATTACAACAATTGTTGAAATCCCGGCGGTCGAGAGAAGCGACCCAAGTCGAACAGTGCGACCCTCAAGCGCTAATTGAATATCGTTTAGAAGAACATCACTTGTACCTGAATTCGGTGGCGAGAACAGAGTTGAGCCAGTAGGTAGGCCGTTCATTGTGGTCGCCGCCACAAGTCCTGGGGCAACGGACCATCCAGCGATTGGCAGAACTGTTGGATCACCGAGCCAAAGGACTCTGTACTCACCACTGTTAATTGGGGCAAGAGAACTGAGCGACTGCGCGACACTATTCATTGGTAAATCAAAACGTCCACTCGCTGAGCTCAACAAAAATGGCACAGTACTCACTGTCAACATTGAGACTAGGAATCCTGCAGAAATTTGTCGCCATCCAAATCCAACTTGTCGAAGGTCATTCTCAAGTGCACTAACACCAATACCAATTAGCAGAGCCACCATTGCCATGTAGAGCGCGAGAAGAACGTCAACGTCTGGTGCGAAAGGCCCCATCCAGTTATGTGACGAAAGGCTGGCAAGTACTAGCGCCAACGTTGCGATTACGGCAGCCTTGCTTGCAATGCTTCGTCTAATACCTTGACAGATCAACCAACTAAGTAGCGCGCCAAGTGGCAGCAACCACGCCGCCCATGAAGTTCCAAAATTCCCATCGGCGCCTCGTATGAGTCCACCAAAAGATGGAACGGACCATGTTCCACGTGATGTTCCAAATATTTCAAGAGCTCGTCGACCGGAAAAGAATACGTTGATTGTGAGTGGCAGAAGGAAAATCGCTACTGTGCCAATTATTGAGCCAAGCATTCTCCATGGATGAACTCGTGATGCATTTTCATCGCTCTCAAAGAATCTTGCAATCACAACTCCGCCAACAATTACACCAACAAGAATCAAGGTCGCAGGAGCCATGGCACTCACGAGAGCAATGATCATCACAAGAATTGTTCGTTGACCAGCTTCAGTATTACGCCATCCCTGAAGTCCGAAATGCACCGGCGCTGTATAAGCGCCATCTCTAAATGTTGGGATTGCTAGAAGTTCAAAAATTCGACGAACAATAAACGGCAGTGCCGCAACGGTGAGAAGGATGTCGATTCGCCCTTGGCTCACCATGTTGAGCCCAAGCGGCATTGCTAGGTAGGCAATTGAAGCAATCACACGAGCACGATTCGAAACTCGATTCTTTAGGAGTCGCGCAATACCAATGGAGCCAATAGGAATTGAAAAGACAAGAGCTAATCGAGGGAGGATTCCCATTCGACCAAAAACAAAAGAACCCGCAAACCCGAGAACGCCATATCCCGGCATGCCAGGTGTGCCCGTTCCAAGCCCGTTCGGAGACCATGAGGCAAAGAAGTGACGCCACGTAGACCACCAAGAATCGAGTGGAGCAAGTCGACCTACTAGTGGCAGCGGCATCACCGCAAGGTTTCTAGTTCCAATAAACCAGAAAACCACGACGAGAGCTATCACGGTTGCTTGAGCGCGAAATGAAGTGAGGATACGGCTCGCCCTTCGACGAAGTGAAATCTCATCACTTTCAGGTATCTCATCAAACTCTTCACTCTCAGAAAAAGCTGCGCCGAAGCCCACTCCAGAACTTTCTGAGACGCCTATCACCTCAGGGATGCTTTCTGCTTGTGGAAGTACTCCTCGAGCTCTGTCTAGACCTTCTCGTAGAAGGGTTGTTGTGAACCGCTTCAAACGACTCGCTCCCCCTACTTGAAGACGACGCAGCTCACTGTCAGATAGCACTTGCATTTGTCCACGAAGACGGCGGCGCTCTCTGATTCGCTTGCGATTATTAAATAGCCACAGCCATGAACTAACGACAGCTCCGGCACGATCAGTATCGCCACTTACCAGTGAGAGCAAAAATTCGAAGAGATCCATTATCGCCAGCACAGGAAGCGTCATGATTGTTGTGACTCGCCCCCAACCAGTCGCTACAACCATAAGTTGATGTCTACGTTGTAGGTCTTGGCGACTTCTGCGTCTAGTTCCAACAGCACTGACAATTCGCTCACCAGTGGCGATTGTTTCTCGGTGAGCTACCTTTGCGCTCGGGGCCACCACCACGCGGGCACCAGCAACTTGTGCTCTCCAGCAAAGGTCAAGGTCTTCGCCAAGAACTGGAATGAGCGGGTCGAAGCCTCGAAGTGTTGTGAAAAGGTCACAACGCACAAGTGTTACCCCACCTGGGGCGACGAAAACATCTCGCTCTAAGTCTTGTTGACCGTGGTCAATTTCACCTTCATCGACTCGCTCTTGGACAACGCCGTAACGATCAGCGGTCTGTCCAACGTGCAACAGCACCATTGGGTCTTCGTACTGAACAACCTTCGGTGTAACGATTCCAGCGTTTGTTCTAAATGCCGATTCAACCATCATTTGAACAGCATTGGTTTCTAAACGAACATCGTCATGGCAAAAAAGGAAGAAGGCGCCACCATCAATCATGAGGGCTGCTTCATTGCAAGCTGCACCGAAGCCCTTATTCTCGTCGAGGGTGCGAACGAATGCCTTTGGGGCAACAGCGGCGACTCTTTCAGAGACGTTGTCGTGTTCCCCGTTCGCTATAACGAGCAGGCTTAATTCCTCGTAGTCCTGAGCGGCCAGTGAAGCCAAAGTGACTTCAAGACCTGGTCCAGGACCAGTGGTAACGACGACGGCAACAACGGCCGGAGCACGAGATTCCATCAGATAACAAGGCTAGTTCGATTGCGCAGAAAAATCAGTCGCCTAAACGCTGTAAATCCAATGTTCTAAAGAAAACTTATGAATTTTTAGCAGAATTACTTCGAAGATCAGTTATTACGTCTCCGAGAGATGATTCCAAACTAATAGTCGGTTTCCAATTAGTTGCTGCATGGATTTTTTTATAACTTCCACGCATCACTGGAATTTCAATTGGGCGAAGTAGCGACTGGTCAACTACAAGCTTTACGTCGGGAGCGAGAATTGAAACAAGTTGTTCGCCAATGGCTTGAATTGAAACATCATTGCCAGATGCAATGTTGTACACCTCGCCGCTCTTTCCATGTTGCATTAATGACCGGTAGGCCTTAACCACATCACGCACATCGCAGAAATCTCGTCTTGTAGAGAGATCGCCAACTGAAATTGAAGCGTCACCATTAGAAGCCGCAGCTAGTAGTCGTGAAACGAGTGCTGGAATCACAAACTGTGCTGACTGCCCAGGTCCAATGTGGTTAAACGGACGAGCAATTACAACTTCTTGTGATGTAGACACGTCTTGGCAAAGCTGTTCAGCTGCAAGCTTGCTCTTTGAATACGGGTTTGCTGGTGCTGCGAGTCGAGATTCTTCAAGTGGTAAATCACTTTGCTTGACGATCCCGTATACATCTGCGGTACTCACGAATAAAACCTTGGCAGGGTGAGCAAGCATCTTGGCACTGGTCAAAATATTTCTAGTGCCCTCAACGTTTACTCTGTTGAACTCTTCAGGATTATCCCAAGAGTCACCCACGTGGGTAAGTGCGGCGAGATGGTAAATGGCATCAGGTTCGAAGCTTTGAATTACTGGCGAGATACTTTGAAGATTTGTAACGTCACATTCGAGGTCAAGACTTAGAACTTCATCACCATGGAGTTCGAGATGTTCGCGTAGGTGTCTTCCTACGAATCCTTTTGCTCCAGTAATTACTGCTCTCATTTAGATTGCCTGTTCGTAGGCTTTGAGGTGTTGCTGCAATGAGCGATCCCACGTATATGTTTCGGCGTGCTGGCGTGCCGCTGCTGAACGCTGAGCTCTAAGTGCATCGTTGCAATTAATAATTTCACTTAGTGATGAAGCAAGTGCAGTGCTGTCACCAATGGCTGAAAGCACAGCAGCAGAGCCAGAGATTTCAGCCATCACGGTATTAGAGCTCGTTGCAACTAGCGCACCGCACGCCAACGCTTCGAGCACCGGCAGACCAAATCCTTCACCCCTCGACGGATAGACAACTGCTCGTGCTTGGCGAAGAAGTGCCGGTAATACTTCATCATCTACGAAGCCGAGCAGCCTGATTCGTGACGCCGCTGGGTGGGTAGCAATTTGTCCTTGAATGTCATTTAGCCCCCAGCCAGATTGTCCAGCGAGCCAGAGTTCGATCTCTGAGTCATCGCTCGAAAGTGCAGCAAAGGACTTCAGCAAAACGTCAATCCCCTTGCGTGGTTCCAGCGTTCCCACAAAAAGCACATAAGGGACGTTGCGTTGTAGTGAGTGCTTCATAAAGAGATCTTCATCATTATGCGCATCAGTACTAAAGCGAACGAGGTCTACTCCATGGGGAGCAACGACAACCGGGGCATGTCCCGGAAGGAATTCTTCAATTTGTCGCGCGGTGAAATCGCTGACACTCAGTAGTACTTTGGCATTTTTAGCGGAATACGAAATAGCTCGTCGAAAGAATGCAACCTTAGATTTTTCGTGCCATTCAGGATTTGTGAAGAACGTCAAGTCATGAATTGTCACCACGCTCGGGGTGGCTCCGCCGTGAGGCATGGTGTAGTGAGGTCCATGCCAAACATCAGCATTCTTTGCTGGCCCACTTGAACCAAGCAGTAGCGCCTCATAAGCAAGTCGTTGAACACGATTGTCTGGAACAACTGGTGAAATCATTGCTGAAGAGATCTTTGACCAGCGCTGCGCATCACTGCGTCTAGTAACGAGAGTGGTTTCGACGCTTAGAAGTGGTAACCGTCGAGCAACCTCGGCGATATAGCGTCCAGCGCCAGCAATATTCTTAGGAACTGATGAAACGTCGAGCGCTACTCTCATGACCAGCCCGCCAAATGATCTAGTGCACAGTTTTTCCACGTGAACTCTGAGACGGACTGCTTTCTTTGATCATCCTTCTCATCGAGCTCGAGTGCTCGCTGCAGCCCCGCAGTAATTGATTCTTCGCTTAGAGGATCAACAAGGACTACGTTCTGATTTTTGTTGACGCTAGGGGTAGTTGAACTCGCAACGACACGTGCGCCTGCGTTAAGTGCTTCAATAGGTGAAAGTCCCCAGCCTTCTGCACGCGGAACATAGGCAAAAACTGTGCAGTCTCGGTAGAGACCCTTCAACATATTCCACTCAACGAGGCCAACAACCACTGCATCTTGCGTTGATACCCCACCCCAGCCCTGCGAGCCAGCGATCACGAGTGGACCGAGTTCAGGCGACGTTGCACGTGCTCTACGGTGAGCGTTAATCAAAGCTGAGAGATTTTTTCTTGGCTCTCTGGTACCGGCATAAAACGTGAACGGGCCATTGACGCCATGGCCGGACAAGAAATGTTTAACTTCAGCACTACTTGCTGGCTGAACTGATTCATCATCTACCCCAAGGCGGATTGGAATAATTCGTGCAGCATCAAAACCTTCAACTACCAAACGCTCTTTCAGCCCGGGTGACGAAGTGAATATACGAATATTTTTCTTTTGCGCAAGAAGCTCTAATCGACTTTCATGAAATGCAATTCCTGCGCTTGTTGTGGCGCTCGGCTCATCGCGCCACAGCAAGTCATGCATGGCAACTGAATGCATTGCATTAGTTCCGCCAGCGAAGGGGCCAGCCATTGATGTTGCGTGCACCACGCTGGCCTTCTTTGGGACTCCAGATGCGAAGTGTGGCCACGTACGAGTCAGTAAAGATACGCCGAGCGGACTTTTTGAAATTGCATCCAGTTGCAAGTTACTTGGCGAAGCTCCTCGTGGAGCAATACCAACAATCTCGTCAGCAGTTACTTGGCTAAGGCCGTACAGCAATCCACGAACATACGTGCCAATTCCTCCAGGTTGATCGCGGTACAGCTGATCAATAGAGATTGCAATGGTTCGCTTCATGCTTTTTTGGTTCACGAACCAAGAGCTCGCTTACGCATTTCGCTCGTCCACTGAGGCCAGAGTTCAACTGCCCAAGGACCAAACTCTTCAGTGCTTGTTGCTACAACGGCGATCTTTTCTCGAACGTTCATAAGCATCATGGCGCCGCTCTTTCCAAAGTGACCGAAGCTGTCTTCTGGCCAGTCACCCATCCAGTGTTCTTTAGTTCCTCGAACCTCTGGTCCGAGTCCCCAAGGACAAGGTGAGAAGTGACCGAATCCAGGAACAACTCCATCGAGTTGTGGAGCGTACGGAGTAATGAGTCGATTTCGAGTGGGCTCAGCAAGTCCTAATGAAAGCAACCAGGCTCTCGCGAAAGTCACCATGTCTTCGGTTGAGCCAACCACGCCATCAGAGGGCCTCCCCTGAAGACTCGTGCTGTTCATTCCGAGTCCTTGGAACACACGAGTGTTTAACCAATCTTCGGGGGCGTTACCCTCAAGAATTTTTTCTGTTGCAGTATTTATTCCTACGTTTGAATAAATACGCTTTTTTCCTACTTCAATGACCGGATCACCTTCTTCAAGCCCGAGGCCACTCGAGTGTGAAAGCAGATTCGCAAGGAATGAACCCGTTGGGCCAGCGGTAGTTGAGGGCTTACATGACTCCCAGTCGAACTCAATACCTATGGCAAAAGATACGGCGAGCTTTGAAACAGAGGCCCACGGACGGATTTCTGTGAGGTCACCTACTTCAACTACCCGGTTCACCATGGCGCCGTCCAAGCGGAAGGCCACTGCTGCGGGGGCCCCTGGCCACCCTTTAACTATCGAATTATCGCTCACAACACTCAATCCTACCCAAGCGCCCCTAAGGTTTCGGGGGTGATATCTGTTCTTAGCGGTGGCGTAGGCGCCGCACGACTCTTACGAGCTTTACGGTACCGGCTTGAAGCCGCAGATCTAAGCGCGATAGTGAATGTTGGAGACGACCTCGTGCTGCATGGTCTCAGCATCTGTCCCGACCTCGACACCATTAGCTACACGCTCAGTGGGCTCAACAATGAAGAACTCGGCTGGGGCCTCCAAGGAGAGACGTGGCGAGTCATGAAAGAACTTGGCGAACTTGGTGGTGAGTCATGGTTCGGGTTAGGTGACCGCGACCTCGCAACTCATCTCTACCGCACGCAACGTTTTAGCGAGGGCGCAACCAAGACTGAAGTCACGCAAGAGCTGTGTAAAAAGTTTGGCGTCGACATTCAATTATTTCCTGTAACAAATGATGCGCTCTCTACTGTCTTCAGCACAGAGATTGGAACGCTCAGTTTCCAGGAGTACTTCGTTCGCCATCACCACGGCGTAGCAGTGAATTCAATTTCATTTGAAGGCGCTAAGAGCGCAGCACCAACCAAAGAATCAATGAACGCCCTGACGTCTGCTTCACGAATAGTGATCGCACCATCGAATCCACTCATCTCAATTGAACCAATTCTTCAAGTGCCCGGCATTAGAGAAGTCTTGCGCGAGCGCTGCGCTGATGTTGTTGCGGTTTCACCAATCATTAATGGTGCAGCACTTAAGGGACCAGCTGATCGATTGCTGAACGAGCTTGGTCACGATGTCTCATGTGTGGGAGTTGCTAAGTACTACCAGGGGCTCGTTGGTACATTCATAATTGATGAGCAAGATGCCAAGCACGAAAACGAAATAAGTGATCTAGGTATGAACGTCATTGTCACTACAACAATCATGGCTAATCCAGAACACGCCAAACAACTAGCGGACGCAGTTCTTTCATGAACGAACTCCGCATCTTTCCAATCCTCGGTGTAGGTGAAATCACCGAAGGTGACGACTTGGTCGCCCTATTTCTAGAAGCAATCGAAAAAGGTGGCCACACACTTAGCCACCATGACCTCGTAACAGTTACCAGCAAGATTGTTTCTAAATCTGAGGGTCAAGTAGTTGACTTTGATGGAACTGATGAGCACAAAGATCAGCTCATCACCAAAGAATCTCGCCGAGTAATTCGCCGCCGAGGACCAATGAGGATCACCGAGACTCACCATGGTTTCGTTAATGCGAACGCCGGTATTGACCTCTCAAATACCGCTGAGGGCACTGCAGTGCTACTTCCGAAGGATCCTGACCGCTCAGCTCGGCGGTTCCGCTCTGAGATAGCTAGACGTACCGGTATTGAAGTTGCGGTTGTCGTGACTGACACATTTGGTCGAGTCTGGCGAACAGGGGTGACTGACGTGGCGCTTGGTTCAGCTGGCATCAAACCAATTCTCGATCTTCGTGGAACCCTCGACGCTGAAGGCAGAACATTAGAAGTTACTGAAGTTGCGATCATTGATGAAATCGCAGGTGCGGCGAACTTGGTTCTTGGGAAAAATGCAGGAACACCATTCGCAATTCTTCGCGGTCTAGACGAGTCCTACTTTGGCGATGGATCTGTAAAAGAAGACGTTGTCAGACCAGCATCAAACGACTTATTTAGATAATTAAACGCCGCCTAGGCGAACGTCACCTGAAAGCGACGATCCGGGAGCAACATGTTCCTTGGCACCAACAACACAGGTTGCGCCAAGTGTCGAGAAGCTTCCAATCACAGCCTCTGGTCCAATAATTGACCACTTAACAACTGATCCTTCTTCAATTACTGCTCCAGGCAGAAGTACAGAGTTTTCAATTACAACGTTTGGCCCTACGTAACAGTCTTTGTCAATAACGCTGTTTACTAACTTCGCTGTTGGATCTACTCGACTTTGTGGGTGGGTCCACGAACCATCGACAATGCCACTGAATGATGTGATCTTGTCACGACCAGTTAGAACATCAATATTTGATTGAAGGTAAGTCTGGGGCGTACCAGTATCAATCCAGTAAGCGTTATCTGGCATGGCGTACAGCACACCGTCTTTTGCGAGTGATGGGAACGTGTCGCGCTCAACGCTTACTCGGCCCGTTGGAGCAATACGAGAAAGCACACTCGGCTCAAAGACATACGTTCCAGCGTTAATGAGATTCGTTGGGGCGTCTTCACGTGCAGGCTTCTCAACGAACTCAATTACTCGTCCGTCTGGAGTCGTTGGCACAACCCCGTACCTTGAAGGATCTCCTACTGGGTGAAGAGCAATTGTTCCTTCTCCCCCGTGTGCACGGTGAAAGCTAATAAGTCTTGTTACGTCAAGGTCAGTGAGCACATCACCATTCACAACAATGAATGTTTCATCAATGCCTGCGTGCTCTGCAGCAAAGCGAATTGCACCAGCAGTATCAAGCGGCTCAGGTTCAACTGCGTAGCTAACACGCACACCCGAAATAACACCTTCTGGATAGCTTTCAATAAACCGGTCTGGCAAGTACCCGAGCGAAAGAACAGCATCGGTTACACCGTGCTTTGCAAGAGATTCAAAGACACACTCAATCATTGGTCGACCAATGAGCGGCAACATCTGTTTGGGGGTCTCGAACGTTAGGGGTCTGAGTCTCGTTCCCTTACCGCCGACCAGAATGATCGACTTCAAACTCAGCCCGCAGTTGTAGTCGTTGCAGGAAGGATTGTTGAGCCGACTGGAACGGTGCCAATTGATCCGGCCGGTGCAGTAGTTGTAGTTGTAGTTGTAGAAGCGGTTGCTTGAACAGCCTTCAACATTGCATTAATTGACGCAGTGCTTGGCTTCGATGGAGTTACCCCGGCTGGAACGAATGCCATAGTTATGTACATTTCGTTCGCTGAGAGCGGAACCTTAGCTGGATCAGTTACAACTGTTGGCTTAGTTTCGCCAAACATCCAGTAGGCGTACTTAACCTCTCCGGTCTTTCCGGCGTACTTAGTTCCAGCACCACACTTGTCGCCGTTCTTCCACGATGTTGCCTTGTTGGCAATTCCTGTAGATGTTGGCAGCGCCAAGCTAGATGATGTTGCTTTGATACCAGTGTGTTCAGAAGCAAAGAGAGCAAGTGTTGCGTTTGTTCCGGCTTCACTTGCAGAAACTGGTGCCACAGTCAGTACGTTGTCAGCACCAATTTTGAAACCAATGTTTGTAGTTTGATCTGGCGTAAGTGTGTAGTTAACACCACACGCCTCAACACCAAGTGCTTCGTGCCATGTTGTACCAATTGCTGGCTGAGCACTTGCGGTGGTGGTGGTAGCGATTGATGGGTTCTGGTATTCGTAACGTGAATACACAGTCATTGCGAGTCCGAGAATGACAATAATTGCGAGCACGCCGTAGTAGTTACCAGGACGAGACTTCTTGTAGGCCTTTCCGCCTCCAGAAGCTCCTACCCTGCTTACCCATTTACCTGTTGAACTCTTAGCCACGGAGCAACGATACTAAAGAATCTGAGGACCAAATACCGCGTAGGGGCGGTGGGACTCGAACCCACACTGGAGGCGGTTTAAGCGCCTTGCCTCTGCCGTTGGGCTACGCCCCCACGCAATATTGGTGCGCTGTAACCGTAACTCATAGCGAAACCCCATCCAAAACTCGCTATTTTCTTAGATTCACTAACTAGGCTGTTTTCATGATTCGCGTGCATCGTTGGGGCACGATTCGGTCAATCCCCGTTCTAGTACTGGCTGGCACAATGCTGGTCACGGTTCTGGCACCCCTGAGCTCAGCCCAAGCAGGAACCATTACCGACGCGATCTCACAGATCAAAGCTCTTTCGGCGACACTCTCACGTCAATCACAAATCAGTGAGTCTTCAGCGAATGCGTACGGTGGAGCGCAAGAAAAGCTACAGCAAATTAAGTGGAATATAGCCAGTCTCAATAAACAAGTTGCTCAAAAGAAAGCAGCAATCATTGTCACTGAACACGCAATGGCGAGCGCAATTGTGAATGCGTACGTTTATGGAGCGGCTACTGCACAAATTATGTCACTGTTCAATCAAGACGTCACGACAAGCGATGCCAGAAAAGTTTTTCAAGATCAAGTGATTGGCAACCTTGACCAAATTAAATCAACCTACGAATCTCAGAAAAAAGCACTCAACAGTGCAATCAAGCAAGTGACGATTCAAGAGGCCGCTGCGCAAGAACAAACAACCAGAATGAAAGCATTGATGCAACAAAACATCGCGAACGAAAATGCAACGCGCGCAATTCTTAATGGTATTAAGGGCGCATTTAAAACTCAGATTATTAACTACGAAATTCTTCAAGGAATTGCTGCGGCAAAGGCCCACAATTACGCTGGTCAGCAGCAAGCTGTTGCCGTAGCTCAGTCAGTTGGTGGCATCGCCGCTGGTAACGCAGTTCTTACGGCAATTGCAAAAGCAGTTCCACCTACTGTTTCTGAAATTGCGGGAACCAAAGAGGGAGCTGCTGCAGTTGCTGCAGCATTATCGCAAATTGGCCTTCCATACATCTGGGGTGGAGCAACGCCAGGCAAAGGTTTTGACTGTTCGAGTCTTGTTCAGTGGGCTTGGGGTCAAGCAGGATTCCAAATTCCTCGAACTACGCAGACCCAGTGGCCAGCTCTTCATCACGTAGCGCTAAGTGCACTGCAACCTGGTGACTTGCTGTACTACTACAACCTTGATGGTGACCACCAAGTCGACCACGTTGTTATGTACATCGGTAGTGGACCTTACGGCACCAGCACAATTTTCGCTGCAGCCAAATCAGGAACAAAAATTGGCTATCAGCCTCTGTTCACATTTGGTCTCATTGGTGCAGCACGACCATAAGCAACATGTCAATATCTACATCAATCATTATTCCTGCCTACAACGAAGAAGCACGACTCGCTCGGGGTTTTAGTCGCTTGTCACCCATTCTTGAAGAGCTCGGAGCTAAAAATACCGAGGTCATCTTCATTGACGATGGCTCAACGGACTCGACACTCAACATTGCTGACAAGTTCTACGGGACACTGCCAGAAAAGTTACTGCTGCAACAGCCCAAGAATCTTGGAAAAGGAGCAGCCGTTCGTCTCGGAATTTCAGTGGCGCAAGGTGACAGCATCATTGTGGCTGATGCAGATATGGCAATAAATCCAGTGCATATGACTGAAATGGTCACCATGCTCCAAAAGCACGCTTTGGTACCAGGGTCACGTGCGGTGAACGGAAAGATTGAATACGACTCCACACTGAGATCAGTCGCAGGATCAACATTTAGCAAAATGGTGAAGCACTACACCGGTACATCTCTACGAGATACTCAGTGTGGTTTTAAGGGGTTCCAGCGAGGAGCAGCTCGAGTGCTTGGCTCGCTTGGAATGGTGAACGGATTCGCATATGACGCCGAAATTTTCTATCTTGCCCGACTGCTCGAAATAAATGTTGAGCCTATGGACGTGACGTGGGATGACGTCCGAGGCTCTTCAGTAAAAGTTGGTAGCGACTCAAGAAAGATGCTCCATGACCTTCGTCATCTATCAAAGACTAAATACGAACTCCCAGTAGTTGAGCTATCGACTGATATTGCACTTGAAGATGTAGCTACTGCAGCTCGCAAGGCACGAGTGCAGGGACTTGCGCTCGCACGAGGAGAATCAAACACACTTGTAGTGCTGCCTCGAGATGGAGCATTGGGTGGTCTTGGAATCGCCGCAACTCTAAATGGATCCTTGCGTATTGCGGAACTGTTCGAACTCAAGAACAGAACCTACGAAGCTGTTTAGTTGCTGCTGAGCAACCAGTTCGCCACGAGCTCTGGTGCGCGGTCGCCCCACTCTTCAGAAGTAATGGCGTACCGTGCGTGGTCTTCCCATGCACCATCGATTTCTAGGTATCGCTCGGCGATCCCCTCAAATCGAATACCTAATTTTTCAATCACACGACGCGATGGTGCATTTCTAGGAATGATATTTATTTCGACTCGGTGAAGTCGAAGGGACTCAAATGCATATTGCAATATGAGAACAACTGATTCGGGCATAAGCCCCTGCCCAGCCACTGCTTCATCAATCCAGTAACCAACAAATGCCGACTGCAGTGGTCCACGTTGGATGGAAGAAATAGTTATTTCTCCAACGAAACGTCCTTCGAAGAAAATTCCAAATCCGAATCCCGTGCCCATCTGACGTTCACGTTCACGAATTGCACATCGACTTACGAAACTTCGACTGTCCTCTGGTAAATGAGTTGCGTGAGCAGAGCGCGGTTCCCACTTAAGCAACCAGTCGCGACAGCGTGTTCGAACGTCGAGCCAGCCTTCGTAGTCAACCTCACCCAACGTACGAAGCACCACACGTTTTCCGTGGAGCGATATTGGAGAGAAGATGGCACTACGTGTGGTTACCATGCTGCATTCCTCATCTCTCTATCGTTACAGGTATCTGAGCCCAGCGCACGTTACCTACCAATTAGTGAAGCAACTACCCCGTCGAGAATGTCATTTTCACTACTAACCAACTGATTAATCCCAAGTCGGTCCATAACCGCACCAAGAATTAATAGCCCAGATGCCATAACGTCTTCACGACCTGGGACCATGCCAGCAAGCTCTAGGCGCTGCTCTGGAGTACGGGTTTTTAGGACTTCGTACCATTTTGCTACCACTGCTCGACTGAGCTCACGAAGGTGCACCGCACTTCTATCGTAGACAGCAAGGCCAGTATCAAGTTGCGCCAAAGTAGCAACTGTGCCCGCAAGTCCCAAAAGTTGAACGTTGCCAACGAGCTTCTCGAAGCTCGGAACTATCTGGAAGGCTCTCTCGATTTCACCTTCAATCATGTTCATCGCAGCAATTTCATTCTTCTCGCTCACAATGTCTCGTCCTAGCGCTCGCTCAGTTACACGAACACAGCCAAGCTGCATAGAAAAGCTCTCAAGATTTCCATCGATCATCGCGGCGAGCTCTGTTGAGCCACCACCAATATCAAGAATCGCGACTGGTAGCGAGTTTGAAGAGAACCCTGCTGTGGCGCCGTTAAATGAGTACTGAGCTTCTTCGTTCCCAGAAAGAATGCGAGCTAGTACGCCAGTTATTTCTTGTGCTCGTGAAATGAACTCGCCACCATTACTGGCGTCTCGTACTGCAGAAGTTGCAACCAGCAGACCTGAGTCAACATTGAACGAATCCATAATTCTTCGGTACTCACTAAGGACATCAAAACTACGATGCAGCGCATCACTCTGAAGAGTTTTGTTGGCATCGACACCTTGACTTAGACGCGTAATTCTCATTTCACGAGCGAGCGTTGCGCCGCTTGCGTCACTTACTAGTAACCGTGTGGAATTACTCCCACAATCAATTGCGCAAACAACTTCAGTCACGAACGTTTTGCAGTACTAATTCTGGAAGACCAATCGTTTCGGCTACTAGCTCTCCAACGGGGTCATCCGCACCAATCAGAAAGTTAGCGAGGTGAGCGTGCAGACACTTGATGCCAATTCGAGTGCCGCCTACCCCACCAGATGGCTGTGCTCCATCACTTTTAACTGTGGCTTCTTTGCGTCGCTGTTCATACGTTGCGTGAGTTCGAATCAGCCGCTCAGGATCAACAAGGTCTTCAAATCTGTGCACCCCACCACTACCTTCGATACGGCTCACTTCATCATGAAGTTCAGGATCTATCAACCAAAAAAGTGTCGGCATAGGTGTGCCGTCTCTCATATGAGGCTCATTTTCAATAACGACTGGGCTGCCATCAAGACGCCTAACAACTACCGCACATCTCCCAGAGAGTGTGCGGCCAAGGAGTTCTTCTACTTGGAGAACATCTTGAGGTGAAGCATCACGAAATGTGCTCAACGCCAAAACTCAAGGGTATGCACGAAGCGTTTAAAGAAGTTGTCGGACTGTGCGTGAGTACTTGTTGTCGCAATTGTTGAAGTTGTCAAACTTGAAACCGATGACGGTGAAACAATTGGGTCAAAGCCCGGGTCGCCAGTGTGCTCAGCAACTACTCCACTCGCAAGTCCAGGTAGTACTTGAATGAGGCTCTGACCTGGAAGAACTAACTGATACTGCTCGCGAGCTTGAATCATTGCTTGATTTTGAGTCGATGTCGCATTTGACTGAATTGTCAAAGATTTTTGTGCTTGCTTAATTGTGGAGATTGCAGCTTTAGTCGAGTTAATCTGACTTTGCTGGTTCCAAAGAGTCGTGATTGGAAACCAACCAACGAGCATGGCGAGCGCAGTTACAACGGCGAGAGGGAGCATCCACTGATTGCTCCTCTGCGTTGATGCGTTATGAGTTGTTGCCACCGATCGCCCCCGACAAAGACGCTGCTCCTAGAAAACGAGCCTGGTCTCCGAGGAGTTCTTCCAGTCTCAGTAATTGATTGTACTTCGCCACGCGGTCAGAACGTGCTGGGGCACCAGTTTTAATTTGACCGGCGTTAGTCGCTACGGCGAGATCGGCAATAGTTGTGTCCTCAGATTCGCCAGAACGGTGAGAAATTACTGCGCTGTAACTGTTTTTGTTAGCGAGCTGCACCGTTTCAAGAGTTTCGCTAAGGGTTCCGATTTGGTTCAACTTGATAAGGATTGAATTGGCGACACCGCGCTCAATCCCCTTTTGTAGCAAGACTTTATTCGTCACGAACAAGTCATCGCCTACGAGCTGAATACGATTTCCGAGCTTCTCGGTAAGGGCTTTCCAGCCATCCCAGTCTTCTTCGTGTAGTCCGTCTTCAATAGAAACAATTGGGTAGCGGTCACAGAGGTCTGCCCAGTAGTCCACCATCTCGAGACTTGAAAGTATGCGACCTTCACCTTCGAGGTGATAGGCGCCGTCGCGGTACACCTCACTCGCGGCTGGGTCGAGGGCAATAGAGATGTCACGTCCCGGAGTGCGACCGGTTGATTCAATTGCTTCCATCAAAACCTTGACTGCAGTTTCATTATCTGGAAGGTCAGGTGCGAATCCACCCTCATCGCCAACACTCGTTGCAAGGTTGCGCTTCAGGAGCACATTCTTTAGCGCGTGATACGTCTCAGTTCCCCACTGCAATGCTTCAGAGAATGATGACGCACCAATTGGCATAACCATGAACTCTTGGAAGTCAATTGAGTTCTTCGCGTGAACGCCACCATTGACAACATTCATCATTGGAACTGGAAGAACGTGTGCGTTTACCCCTCCGATATAAGAAAAGAGTGGGACGTCAAGCTCAGCAGCTGATGCTTTAGCGGTTGCGAGTGAAACTGCAAGGATTGCATTCGCTCCCAAGCGTCCCTTGTTGTCAGTGCCATCAAGATCAATCATGGCCTGGTCGACTTCACGCTGGTTCGTTGACTCAGCACCTTCGAGCTCATCATTAATTTCAGTATTTACGAAGTTGACCGCGTTCGCTACGCCCTTGCCACCCCATGCAGTGCCACCATCACGTAGCTCAACCGCTTCATGTGAGCCAGTTGATGCGCCTGAAGGAGAAACCGCACGACCTGAAGCACCTGACTCAAGGTAGACCTCAGCTTCAACCGTTGGATTGCCACGAGAGTCCAAGATTTGACGGCCAATAATTCGTACGATTGCGCTCACAATTGCTCCTACTAGTTACGTTAAGTCTATAAGACGCAGTGAATTACTTTGGCGTCGAGGATTCGCTGGCTTGGATTTGGCCACGTAG
>CAINVQ010000167.1 GCA_903854175.1 uncultured Actinomycetes bacterium
GCTTACCCAGCAAGGTTTTTAGGATTCGTAAATCTTGGCGCATCACGTCAACCACGCTAGGGCCTTGGCGAAGTGCGGCGGCGGGGTGATAGGTCGCCATCCCCTTCACTGGTCCCAGCGAAATCACTTTCCCATGCACTGCACCAATTGGCTCAGTGTGATTAAAGACTGTCCTAGAAGCGGTGTTTCCAAGGGCCAGAACAAACTGAGGGGCTACTGCTATGAACTGTGAATCAAGCCATGGTCGGCACGCACCAAGCTCAGTCTTATTTGGAGTCCGGTTATTAGGTGGGCGACACTTCACGACGTTCGTGACAAAGCAGTCACTCCTGAGTAGTCCGGTCTCTTCTTCGATCAACCTAAATAGAAGCTGTCCGCTGCGACCAATGAATGGCTCGCCGCCTTCATCTTCATGGCGTCCGGGTGCTTCACCAATCACCATGAGCGAAGGCGAATCTGGACCCGATCCAATAACAACACGAGTACGAGTTTTTGATAGAGCGCAACGTTTGCATGTTGCGAGTTCAGGGATGTTGTTTTCCACGACTAGCTCACAACAACACGGGCAACACGAGTGGCAATCATGGTGAAAATCTCGTACGAAATGGTGTCGAGTCGTTCTGCGAGTTCACTGGCTGAAATGAATTCGTTTCCTTGTCGACCAAGCAGCACCACGTCGTCTCCAACCTTTATCTCATCGTCGCCACAGTCAATAACAATTTGATCCATTGTTATCTGCCCAGCCAGTGGATAGCGCTTAGCGTTAATGAGTACTTCAGCCCCTCCAGCAAAGAGTGAGCGCGCGTATCCGTCGGCATATCCATAAGGGATGGTTGCAATGTTTGAATCATTTTCTAGTTCACGACGTCGACCGTAACTAGGTC
Organism: uncultured Actinomycetes bacterium; assembly: GCA_903854175.1. Next base: position 885 of record CAINVQ010000167.1, read on the forward strand.
GCGCACCAGCAGGCACTCGGCGAACTGCGCTCACCTTTGAATGAATGCTCACCGCTTGCTGTAACTGCATTCCAGACTCAGCAATGACGCTTTCAATCCAGTACTGTGGCGCTACGCCTAGCAGTCCGAGACCGCAGCGCACCATGGTGGCGTGAGCATCCTTGAAGGCAACTGCGCCAGCAGTATTAGCGAGGTGAATGTTCTTTACAACTATCCCCCTCGATGCAACGTGGTCGCTTGCTTCATTGAAAAGATCAATTTGTGTTCGAGTGAATGCACGATGCTCAGGACTTGACTCGTCGGCCACGCTGAAGTGCGTATAGAAGCCATCTATTTCAATATTCGCTGACGCCACGAGTACGTCTAAGACTGCGTCGAGGTTTTCGCGGTCAACTCCGAGACGGTGCATTCCAGTGTCGAGCTTGACGTGAACGCGGTGTGTGCCACCGAGTTGTTGGGCAGATGCAGCTGCAAATTTTGCCCCTTCAAGCGAACCAATGGTTGGCATTAGGCCGTTCTCAAAGGCAAGTGCGGTGTTGCGTTCATCGAGTTCAGCAAAGACAAGTACCGGGATGGTTATTGCATTGCTGCGTAGTTCTATGCCTTCATCAACAACCGCAACGCACAGCATGGCAACATTATTTTCTTGATAGATAGTCGCTAGGTGCACGGCTCCAACGCCGTAGCCATTGGCCTTCACGACTGCAGCCAGTGCCGCAGCGCCACTCACGGCTCGCATGGTTGCAATGTTGTTCTCTAGAGCACTACGAGAAATCTCGACACGAGATGGACGATTAACTGCTTCAACCGGCATGGTCAGTACCAATCACGAATGCCGCTGCGGTCATGTCAGTGTGCGTGAGCGTGATGTGCATGTGCTTTATGCCCACCCGGTCCGCAAGATCTTGAGCGGTGCCGTGCAGCACCACCATTGGTGCGCCCGAGCGCATCTTTTTCACTTCTATGGTCTTCCACCCAGTCGAACCAACGCCAACCCCGCACGCTTTCATGACTGCTTCTTTGGCGGCGAAGCGTGCTGCGAGTCGTTGTGGCTTTAGCTTCGTGTCGAGCTTTTCGCCTTCAGTGAAGAGGCGATCAACAATTTTTGGACGCCTCGCTAAAACCTTTTCGAAGCGTGGAACGTCAACAATGTCAATACCAATGCCGACCGTAGCCATTATTCAACCGTCACGGTCTTTGCGAGGTTGCGCGGACGGTCAACATTGTGTCCGAGTCCACGAGCCATGGCGTAGGCAAAAATTTGTAGAGGGACAATGTCGACCATTGGTGTGAACATTGGCTCAGTCGCTGGAACTCTAAATACAAAGTCCGCCACTGCCTCGATCTTTTCATCATCATCAGTTGCAACAGCAACCACCGTGGCTCCTCGGGCCTTAACTTCTGCGAGGTTAGAAAGAATTTTTTCGTGCATGCTCGGGTCAGTTGTTACTGCCACTACCACCACACCCGGTTCAATGAGAGCCAGTGGGCCGTGCTTGAGCTCTCCGGCTGGATAGCCTTCAGCGTGCAGGTAGCTGAGTTCTTTTAGCTTTAGTGCGCCTTCAAGCGCAGTTGGGAATCCAACATGGCGACCAAGGAAGAAGAAATCTCGAGTTGTAACTAGTTGCTTGGCCACGTCTTCGTAGTCACTGCGGCGAGTGAGTGTCTGTGCCACTTGTGCGCTAACTGCATTGAGTCCTTGGAACAATGCATCGATGTCACTTGGACCGAGTGTTTGGCGAAGTTGCGCGAGTCGAAGAGCAAAGAGTTCGAGAGCGGCGACTTGGGCCACGAAAGCCTTGGTTGACGCAACAGAAACTTCAAGTCCGGCTCGAGTGTAAATAACGGCGTCAGCTTCTCTAGCTAATGAAGAATCAACGATGTTTGAAATAGCGACAACACGCGCGCCTCGACGTTGTGCTTCGCGAATAGCCATGATGGTGTCGACTGTTTCTCCGGACTGGCTAACGCCAATAACGAGAGTGCCAACTTCCACGATTGGATCGCGGTATCTGTATTCACTCGCGATATCAACTTCCACGCTCACCTGGGCCCAGCGCTCAATGGCGTACTTGGCAACTTGAGCGGCGTGGTGCGATGTTCCAGCAGCGACGAGAACAAC
>CAINVQ010000168.1 GCA_903854175.1 uncultured Actinomycetes bacterium
GATCGATTCTGAAATCCTCTGGCACAAAGCGGAGCTAGAAATATTTCCCTCCCTTGGCGTTCCTCTCGACGACGGGACAGATCGTCAGACCAAAGGAATGTACGTAGAAGAAGTCGTCAAGTTCTGGTTTACGAAGTACCCATGGAATGGGCCAAGCCCTGATGAAGTAACTCAGATGTTGCTAAACCGTGTTGGTGAGCTTGTTGAAAACGAAGGAGTGCTGCTTCCTGGCGCGATTCGAGCTATTGATCTGGCGAGTGAGCGTGGTCCAGTTGCGTTAGCTAGCTCAACTCCGACGGCACTTATTCATCGTTGTCTTGACAACTTTGGACTGCGTGAGAGATTCGTGAGTATCAGCTCTGCCCAGAATGAAGAGTTCGGAAAACCTCACCCAGCGGTATTCATTACCGCGGCAAAGTCACTGAACGTGTCAGCGAAAGAGTGCCTCGTCTTTGAAGACTCCGCGGCGGGAGTGCTTGCAGCTAAAGCAGGCAGCATGACGGTTATTGCCGTTCCTACAAAAGAAGACCGGGAATTTCCAGCCTTCAAACTCGCTGATGTGGTCCTATCTTCACTCGAAGAACTTTCTGCTGACTGGCTTAAGGCCCATTTCGCCTAAGCGGTCCTTCACACTCGTGCTGGTTAGTACGATTGAGTGAATATTTAAGGAGACCCGTGGTATTTCGCCCCGTCAGTGCCGAACTTGATTTTGTGGCCATTGAAGAAGCCGAGCTCGCTCGGTGGGAGAAGAACGACGTTTTCGCACGCTCAATGAGCCAGCGAGAAGGAAAAACACCTTGGATTTTTTACGAAGGTCCTCCAACCGCAAATGGAATGCCTGGTCTTCACCACGTGTGGGCACGTGTCTACAAAGATCTCTTCTGCAGATACCAAACAATGAATGGTCACTTTGTTGCGCGTAGAGCTGGATGGGACACTCACGGTCTTCCGGTAGAAGTTCAAGTTGAAAAGCAGCTTGGTATTTCGGGCAAGAAAGCAATCGAAGAAGAAGTTGGTATTGCTGAGTTCACTCGGCTCTGTCGTGAGTCGGTGCTTACGTACGTTGGTGAGTTTGAAAAGCTAACGAACCGTATTGGTTACTGGACCGACATGGAGAATGCTTATTACACCTACACCCCTCAGTATGTGGAATCAGTGTGGTGGCAGCTCCAACAACTTTTTGATCGCGAACTGCTTTATAAGGATTACAAAGTTGTTCCGTACTGTGCACGTTGTGGCACTGCACTTTCTTCGCACGAACTAGCTCAACCTGGCGCATACGCAGACGAACTTGATGAGAGTTGCTACATAAAGCTTCGTATTACTGACGCGAATGCTCACGGTGGGCTTAAGGGTGCGACTCACCTCGCAGTCTGGACAACAACTCCTTGGACACTTCCTTCAAATGTCGCGATTGCGGTGAACCCCGATGTGACTTATGCAGTTGTTGATGGTGTTGTTGTTGCCGAAGCGCTAATTGAATCCGTATTTGGAGAAGGCGTAAAGGCGAACGCAACGCTGAAGGGCTCTGATCTCCTTAACGTTCACTACGAGCGACCTTTTGATGATGTGAAGTACCCAGACGGCGTAGATACTTGTTACGTCATCCCAGCGGACTACGTAACTACAGAAGATGGAACTGGACTTGTTCATCAGTCGCCGGCCTTTGGTGAAATCGACCGAGTGAACTGTCGTCAGTTTGGTCTTCCAATCGTGAACCCCGTTGGACAAGATGGAAAGTTCACTTCAGACATCCCTTGGCTTGAGGGTCAGGGTGTTCGTGAAGCTAACGCTGGCATCAACAATGAACTTGAAAAGCGTGGCATTCTTCTTCGTCGCTTTGACTTCACTCACTCTCTTCCGCACTGCTGGCGCTGTGGCACAGTGATTATCTACTGGGCAAAGCCAAGTTGGTACATCGCAACGAGCAAGTTCAAAGATCAACTTATTTCTGAAAACGCCGGTATTGACTGGCACCCAGGACATATTCGTGACGGACGAATGGGTGAGTGGCTAAATAACAACGTTGACTGGGCACTCTCTCGAGACCGCTACTGGGGAACGCCGCTCCCTATTTGGGCCTGCGAAGACAATCACTTCACCTGTGTTGGTTCACTCGCTGAGCTCTCTGAGCTGAC
>CAINVQ010000169.1 GCA_903854175.1 uncultured Actinomycetes bacterium
ACAACCAGTGTGAAGATTTCTCCGATGCAAGCAATGCTTGGTGACACTGTAGAAGTTGAGACACTTGACGACCCAGTGACACTAAAAATTGCTGCAGGTACTCAAGGTGGTTCCACACTTCGCGTCCGCGGCCGCGGTGTTCCTGCTGGTGGGAAGCATCCGGTTGGTGACCTTCTCGTCACAGTTGACGTTGTCATCCCGAAGAAGTTAAATAAGGAACAACGATCACTCGTTGAGAAGCTTTCAAAATCATTTAATGAAGAGGTAACGAATGTCTGAGCGACAGCCATCACACGCGGTGTACGTGATTTCTGTTTTTGCTGAGATCGCCGGTGTTCACCCTCAAACACTTCGCAACTACGAACGAACTGGTCTTCTAAATCCTCAGCGAACTAGTGGAGGGTCTCGTCGATTCTCTGACATTGACCTTGAGGCACTTCGACGTATTCAAGAACTCACTAATGAGGGAATCAACCTCGAAGGTGTCAAGCGGATCATGGTTCTAGAAGCCCAGCTGGAAGCAATGAAAGAAACCCTTCGCGGGATTGCGAGTGACGCCCAGGCCCAGATTGAAGCGACCCACCGTCAGTACCGACGCGATCTGGTTCCTATCCAAAACACCATTGCGCTATTTATCGACGCCCAGAAGCGAAACCAGGATAATTCGTAATTTTGAGTCAAAAGGCGTCAGGTAGACTGGACTTTTACAAGGAGTCCTGTGCCAGCAACCGTTGTAGTTGGAACCCAGTGGGGTGATGAAGGTAAGGGGAAACTAACCGACCTCCTCTCACGCGAAATGGACATGGTTGTTCTCTATCAAGGCGGACATAATGCCGGTCACCGAATTGTTGTTGAAGGCGAAGCATTCGCACTTCAACTAGTCCCATCGGGAGTTCTGTACCCACACATCACACCAGTCATTGGTAACGGTGTTGTTGTAGACCCTTCTGTTCTTCTCACCGAGCTCGACACACTTTCATCTAAGGGTGTTGACGTGTCTCGACTAGTTGTTTCTGGAAACGCGCACCTCATCATGCCGTACCATCAAGAAATCGACCGACTCACTGAACGCTTCTTGGGAAAGAACGCACTTGGCACCACCAAGCGAGGCATTGGACCGGCGTACGCAGACAAGTCATCGCGTGTTGGTCTTCGAGTTCAAGACCTGCTTGATCCAAAAATCTTCCGTGAAAAACTCGAAGTAGTTCTGCACGAAAAGAATTTGTTGCTCAACAAGATCTACAACCGACCCGCACTAAGCGCGAAAGATATTGCTGACAGGTATCTCGATGAATTAGCACCTCGTGTTGCACCAATGATTGGTGACACCGTGAACATAATTCACACTGCTCTAGCTGAAGGTAAGCGCATTCTTCTCGAAGGTGCACAGGCAACATTCCTCGACCTCGATCACGGAACGTACCCGTTTGTTACCTCGTCAAATCCAGTCGCAGGTGGTGCGTGCATTGGATCAGGACTTGGCCCACGTGACCTAACTGGAATTGTCGGAATTGCGAAGGCGTACATCACACGCGTTGGCGCTGGACCGTTCCCTACAGAGCTTGATGGTGACATGGCAGAACTACTTGTTGATCGTGGTCACGAGTACGGAACCAACACCGGTCGCAGACGTCGCGTCGGTTGGTTTGACGCTGTGATGGCTCGCCAAGCAGCTCGACTTAATTCACTTACTGAAATCGCACTTACGAAGATGGATGTATTGGACACCCTTGATGAGATCAAGGTCTGCGTTGCCTACGAAGCTGACGGCGTTCGCTACGACTTCCCTCCGTATCACCAGTCGATTCTTCACAACGTAACTCCTATCTACGAAACATTGCCTGGCTGGAAGACGGACATCACGGCTTCAACTAAGTATTCTGACCTACCGGTTAATGCGCAGAAGTATGTGAAGTTTCTTGAAGAAACCACTGGTGTGACCATCTCAGTTGTTGGGGTTGGCCCCGGCCGAGAGCAATTCGTTAAGCCGTCGTGAGTAGCTGCGTAGTCGTTGGCTCTGGCGCTCGCGAACACGCACTCGCGTGGGGACTTTCAAAATCTGCAGAAGTAATCGTTACCCCAGGTAACGCTGGTATTGCAGCTCACGGTATTACCTGTGTGAGCACACCCGCGACAGAACTCGATGCGGACCTCTTTGTTATTGGACCAGAGCAACCACTTGTTGAAGGGCTAGCAACGAAACTACGTGCACAAGGAAAAGTTGTCATGGGCCCAGGAGAAGACGGTGCACTTCTTGAGGGCTCAAAAGCATTCATGAAAGATTTCTTAAAAGCTGCTTCAGTACCAACTGCTGGGTATGGAACATTCAACAACGTAGAAGATGCAATTTCATTTCTAAAAACAATGACTGCACCGTACGTAATTAAAACTGATGGACTCGCCGCAGGAAAAGGTGTTCTCGTAACAAATGACTTTGAAGAAGCATGTCGTGACATTAAAGACAAGCTCAGTGGTGAAGCTTTTGGTGACGCAGGTACCACGGTAATTATCGAAGAAGGACTTGATGGCGAAGAATGCTCTCTGATTGTTTTATGTGATGGAACGAATGTTCTTCCATTAGTACCGGCTCAAGACTTCAAACGTGTTGGTGACAACAATGAAGGAGCCAATACTGGTGGCATGGGTGCCTACGCCCCAATGGTTGCAATGAACGATGAACTCGTTGCAACGGTTATGGAAAAAATTATTGCGCCAACAGTTGTTGAACTCAAGAAACGCGGGATTGATTTTCGTGGAGTTCTTTACGCCGGGGTTATGCTCACATCAAAAGGTCCAAAGTTGCTTGAATACAACGTTCGCTTTGGTGATCCTGAGACTGAAGTACTGGTGCCTCTCTACGGAGACCGAATTTTTGAATTACTTCAACGCACCGGCGAAGGGAACCTGTCCGGAGTACTTGAAAAGTCATCCGGCAATGCCGTAACGGTTGTTCTGGCGGCAGAGGGCTATCCCCAGAGCCCAAGAAAAGGTGACGTTATTGCGGGCCTTGGCTCCAATGGCCAGCTCGAATCGCCAATTGATGGAGTTACGGTTTTTCACGCCGGAACCACCAAAAACGAGTCCGGTGAGTTTGTCACGGCTGGTGGAAGAGTGTTTGCAGTAACCGGTGTAGGGCCTTCAATGAAAGAAGCAAGAAGTCGTGCTTACGAGGCCGCATCGCTCATAACCTTTAAGGGGAAAGTCATGCGAAGTGACATTGCCCTTGCCGTGGTCTAAAGGAGACAAATGATTCCAAGGTATTCACCCAAGGATGTTGCGGCACTGTTCAGTGACGAGAATCGCTTTGACACAATGCTCGAGGTTGAGTTACTCGCCGCAGAAGGGCTCGCCGAACACGGCGTGCTTCCAAAGGATGATGTTGCGAAACTTCGTCCTCGTCGTCCAGTCATTGATGCAGCATTTGTTGCTGAAGTTGACGAACGAGAACTAATTACTAACCACGACACCGCAGCCTTTGTTGATCTCGTGCAAGCAAAAATTGGAATGCCTGAAGGTGCATGGATTCACTACGGACTTACTTCTTCAGATGTAGTTGATACTGCACTTTGTCACACGATTACGCGTGCCATGGACATCGTGATTGAAGAAGCGACTGCACTGCGTGATGCGCTTACACGTCGTGCAAAAGAAACAGTCGACATGCCAATCACTGGTCGCACACACGGCATGCATGCTGAACCAACAACGTACGGTGCAAAGTTTGCTCTGTTTGCATTGCAAGTACAGCGTGACATCGAACGTGCGAAGAATGCGCGTGCATCAATTGCAGTCGGGAAACTTTCTGGAGCAGTTGGAACGTATTCAAATATTGATCCAAAAGTTGAAGCGTATGTATGTGAGAAGCTTGGGCTTGCTCCGGTTCCTGCAACGCAAGTCATTGCACGCGACCGACACGCTGAAGTTCTCTACGCATGTGCGGCGCTTGGAACATCAATGGAGCAGTTTGCTCTAGAGGTTCGTCACCTGGCTCGCACCGAAGTTGGAGAAGCCGCCGAGCCATTTGGCAAGGGTCAAAAGGGTTCTTCAGCCATGCCCCACAAACGTAATCCTGTGCTGTCAGAACGGCTTTGCGGCCTTTCTCGAGTGCTTCGTGGGTACTTACAAGCTGGTCTGGAAGACGTGGCACTCTGGCATGAACGAGACATCTCACACTCAAGTGTTGAACGCGTAATCATGCCTGATGCGTTGCAGCTCACGGTCTACATGCTTCGTAAAGCAACTGGACTTGCAGATGGACTTGTGCTCTATCCGGAGCGTGCTCTTGAAAAC
>CAINVQ010000170.1 GCA_903854175.1 uncultured Actinomycetes bacterium
GTAGGAAGGGCTGGCTGATGCACTCGTCGCTCTGGCTTAGTGCCCTAATTCTTGTTCCACTCCTTGGTGCTGCTGCTGCCATGATGGCTCGTCGCAGCGAAGGCCGCTCTTACATAATTGCGGTCGCAACGTCATCAATTGAAATGGTCCTTGCGCTCATTGTTTGGTTCACCTACAACAACCACATCACGGGTGCAGCGACCTTCGACTTTGCATCTCGCTACGGTGTTTCAGCGCCACTTGGCCTTGCCTACGACGTGGCGCTCGATGGAATATCACTCATGATGGTGATGCTCACAGCAATTGTTGTGCTGCTTGCACTCCTTGGATCTCGTGAACGTCGAAGTGAGTCATCATTTGTTTCGTGGCTGCTAGTACTGACGTCTTTCACAATGGGAAGCTTTCTTGCTCATGACGTTATGACGTTCTTCATCTTCTTTGAACTTACGTTGATCCCTTGCTTCTTCATCATTTCGCAGTGGGGTGGCAAAGAGCGCGCAGCTGCTGCACTTAAGTTCTTTATCTATACCTTTGTGGGGTCAGCATTCCTGTTTATTGGAATTCTCTACTTGGGCTTTGCTCATCAGCACGAAACAGGAACAGCGCTTACATTCGCATACGGCGCACTCGCGACAACCACAATGTCGCACTCAACGGCGGTGTGGCTCTTCATTGCCTTCTCTATTGCCTTCGCCGTGAAGTCGCCAATCTGGCCGCTACACACGTGGTCACCAATCACGTACGCCGAAGCACCAACGGCTGGTTCGATTGAGCTTTCTGCGCTGTTAGCAAAACTCGGTTCATACGGACTACTTCGTTTCGCCGTGGCGCTGCTTCCGCTCTCGCTCGAAACCGTTCGACCATACGTAATGACCCTGGCGGTCATTGGAATTATCTACGGTGCGGCACTGGCGTGTGTGACCCCTGACCTCAAGCGTCTGGTTGCGTACTCATCACTTGGACAAATGGGATTCATCACACTTGGGATCATGACGGGTTCAACAATTGCCACCTCTGGTGCAGTGCTGACGATGTTCAACCACGGAATTATCACTATTGGTTTCTTCCTCGTAATTGATTTCATCCAAAAGAGACGCGGCAGTATTTTGCTAAAAGATCTCACCGGTCTCCAGGGACCAGCTCCAGTTCTTGCGGCACTCTTCACTGTCTTGATGATGGCTTCAGTAGGGCTACCGGGACTTTCTGGCTTCATTGGAGAGTTCCTAATTCTTCTTGGAACATTTGGTACCCACGCCTGGTGGGGAGTCTTTGCTTCACTCGGTGTTATCACTGCGGCTTTGTATCTGCTCTGGCTCTACCAGCGTGTATTTCATGGTGAAGCAGTTGGTGAGAACGCGGAAATTACTGATGCCACCCAACACGAACGTTTGGTTCTGGCACCAATCATTTTGCTTGTCGTACTAATTGGTGTGTACCCACACATTGCTCTTGAGAAAATTACGCCCTCTGTTCAGCAAATTATTGAACACGTAGCGCCTGCAGGAGCAACCAAGTGAAAATAGCCATTCCAACAATTCACTATCTAGCAATTCTGCCGGCGATTCTTTTGCTCGTGAGCTCGATTGGCCTGCTGTTCGCAACGGCTCTATTGGGCAGCAA
>CAINVQ010000171.1 GCA_903854175.1 uncultured Actinomycetes bacterium
ATTAAGCCAGTTCGTCGTAAGGCCAACGCTTAATTCTCAACTCCTCAGAGTTGATGTTGCCAACCTAGTTTTTCAAAAGGTTGACCCTCTAACGTCCGAATGGCTGAATCAGAAACAATCGTGCCAATAGAAATTGGCTCAGCAAGCCCTCGCTCAAGGAATGTTGCTCGCAACTTTCCCGGGTCACTTGTTGTGATGAGCAGTTCATAATCTTCCCCACCGCTAATCGCCTCTTGCCTCGTTGCGCCATCAGCAACAGCAATGGTGCTTAATGCAAAGCCAACTTTTGAAGCATCAGCCAAACGGTGCAGATCTATGCCAATACCGTCACTGAGATCCATCATTGCGCTGACGTGTGACTCTCTTGCAGCCATTCCTTCTTCAATTCGTGCCAGTGGTCGACACTGTGCTTGTACTAACTCATTGTCAAGTGAAGTGCCATTGCGTCGAAGTCGAAGACCCGCACTTGCTCTTCCGAGCGGACCAGTTATAAAAATCTCATCACCACTTCTAGCTCCGCTACGAAGCACCGCCTCGCCTGGTGGCACTTCGCCAAATACACTCACCGCAACAGAGATGTCATTTGCGCTCGACAGGTCGCCACCAATTACCGCGCAGCCAAACACTTCACTCGCTTTAGCAATTCCGCGGTGCAGATGTTCAAGGTCAGTTCCAGCCGGAGCGCTCACCGCAACCGTTAGCCCCCGAGGGTGCGCACCCATCGCGGCTAGATCAGAGAGTGCCGAGGTGACGGCTTTGAAGCCCAGGTCTTCGAGTGAAAAAAGTTCAATTTCGAGATGAATTCCATAAACCGCAACATCACTTGAAATCACCATTTGGCCTAAAAATGGGCCAAGTACGGCCGCGTCGTCGCCAATGTGAACTTCCCCGGAAGGGATGTTGCGTTGACCAACGATTTGGGCGATACGCTCCAATACGTTGTCTTCGCGAGCCTGGTCGTTTTCGGACGAAAAGGAACTCATGTTGATAAACACCTGGGGGGGTGTCTTGACTGCAAGGTTGCAGTCATGTGGAGAAGGGTTTTAACCATGACGTACCCAACTACTAACAAGAAACTCATCGCATGGGTTGAAGAGATTGCTGAACTCACTACACCCGATCGTATCCACTGGTGCGATGGGTCAGCTGAGGAATACGACCAATTGTGTCAACTTCTTGTTGATCAAGGAACATTCACCAAGCTCTCACCTACCAAGCGACCTAATAGTTACTACGCAACCTCAGACCCAGGTGACGTTGCACGAGTCGAAGACCGTACATTCATTTGCTCTGAAAAAGAAATCGACGCCGGTCCGACTAACAACTGGATGGACCCATCAGAAATGCGCAACAAGCTAAAGGGCTTGTTTGCTGGATCAATGAAGGGACGCACAATGTACGTCGTCCCATTCTCAATGGGACCACTCGGCTCAAACATCTCTCACATTGGCGTTGAAATCACTGACTCCGCCTACGTAGCTGTTTCAATGCGCATCATGACTCGTATGGGTCGAGGCGCACTGGAAGTACTTGGCGACTCTGGTGAATTCGTGCCTTGCTTGCACTCAGTTGGTGCGCCACTCGAAGCTGGACAAAAAGATGTCAAGTGGCCATGCAACGCCGACAACAAATACATTGTCCACTTCCCCGAGACGCACGAAATCATGTCCTTCGGATCTGGTTACGGTGGAAATGCACTTCTAGGAAAGAAGTGCTTCGCACTTCGTATTGCATCAGTTCTTGGTCGTGACTCTGGATGGCTCGCAGAACACATGCTCATCTTGAAGCTCACTAGCCCTAAGGGTGAATCACGCTACGTTGCTGCAGCATTCCCGAGCGCTTGTGGAAAGACCAACCTTGCGATGCTTGTTCCAACACTTCCTGAATGGAAAGTTGAAACTATTGGTGACGACATTTGCTGGATGAAGCCAGGACCTGATGGACGTCTCTACGCCATTAACCCTGAAGCTGGATTCTTTGGTGTGGCTCCTGGAACAAACATGGAGACCAACCCCAACGCCATGTACTCAGTTGAAGCCAACACCATCTTCACGAACACGGCCATCACTGCTGATGGTGATGTTTGGTGGGAAGGTATGGGAGAACCACCAGCCGGACTTACTGACTGGAAGGGACAGGCCTGGTCGAAGGATCTTGGCACTCCTGCAGCGCACCCGAACTCACGCTTCACTGCACCTGCTGGACAAGACCCAGCAATTGCTCCTGAGTGGGAAGACCCAGCTGGTGTTCCAATCGACGCAATCCTCTTTGGTGGACGACGCGCAAGTGTTATCCCTCTTGTATTCCAAGCTCGCAGCTGGGACCACGGTGTATTCCTCGGTTCAATCATGTCTTCAGAGACAACTGCAGCAGCAACTGGTGCGGTTGGAAACCTTCGTCGTGACCCGTTTGCGATGTTGCCATTCTGTGGTTACAACATGGCTGACTACTTTGGTCACTGGCTGAAGTTCAACGAGAAGTATGAAGAGTCAAAGCTTCCAAAGATCTTCTACGTGAACTGGTTCCGCAAGGGCGACGATGGCCGCTGGCTCTGGCCGGGCTTCGGTGAAAACAGCCGTGTCCTCGAATGGGTATTTGAGCGCGTTGGTGGTCGTGGTGATGCAGTTGAAACTTCAATTGGTTACTTGCCAACGAAGGATGCAATCAACATCTCAGGACTAAACGTCAACGCTAAGGACATGGAAGAACTTCTCGCAGTGAACAACGATGAATGGCGCGCTGAAGTGCCAAGCATTCGTGAGCACTACGCCAGCTTCGCTGGACGAGTTCCACAGCGTCTTGAAGACCAGGTCAACGACCTCGAAGCGAGACTGAAGTAACTATTCGACAGTTTCTGCGTCAGCAACGATTAGTCGCGGACCAGAAGGCCAGTCAAAGTAGCGCCACGTCCAATTGATCATCACACGTAGACGGTTACGGAATCCAACCAGATACCAAAGGTGAAGTCCCAACCACGCCAGCCACCCGGCTGTGCCCTTAATGACCTGACCCGTTGGCAACTTCGCAACAGCAGCGTGACGACCAATGGTTGCCATGATCCCCTTGTCGCGGTACTTAAAGGGCTTGGTTGGACGAGCATCAATGACGCTAAGAATTTGCTTTGAAACATGACGTCCGGTCTGAATCGCGACTGGAGCCAGTTGAGGCAAATACGTAGTGTCCGTGTTGTGAATTGCAGCGGAGTCACCAATAGCCCAAACGCAGTCACTATCAACTAATCGAAGATCATTTCCAACGCGAAGCCGACCGCTTGGCCCACGGCTCTCTTGCACGGCACTCGCGAGTGTTCCGTTAGCAGTGACCCCCGCGGCCCAAATAACACCAGCGACTTCAAGCTCTTCTCCATCATCAAATCGAATGGAGTCTTTCTGCACTTCAACAACTGAACGTCCAAACTGAATTTCAATTCCCATTTCAGTGAGCTTCTTAGCAGTGTATGTACTCACCTTTTCTGGGAAAGGGGTTAGCAAGCGTGGCGCCATGTCTACGAGTAGAACGCGAATGTTCGCAGGATCAATTCGAAGGCCGTCTCGACGGACCACAATGCGAATCAGTTCTGCAATTGCTCCTGAAGTTTCAACACCGGTAGGGCCACCACCGACAACAACGAAGGTTCGCCTTACTTGTTTACCTTCTTCTGCTTCAACGTCGGCTGATTCCAGGGTCATCAAAAGTCGATTTCGTATATTTCGCGAATCAGAAAGTGAGTA
>CAINVQ010000172.1 GCA_903854175.1 uncultured Actinomycetes bacterium
CCATTCCGCTCGAATGCTTCGTGATGGTGAATGGGCGGCGCTCAGTTTGCATCACGATGCGCTTACGAGGGGTGACTACGAAGAAGCGTTCTGGGCCCTTGAAAAAGGTCGATTGATAGATCCCTACAGCGATGCACTAAATGAAGCGCTTAATGAAGTCCCGCGACTACGCGAGTTTCGAAGCGATGCTGGTGGCGCTTCTAAGCACGAGCCCATCAGCACCAGCAGCACTGTATCGATGAGCGGGTCTCTCTTTAGCCTCGGCAATCAGGTCGCCGAGTAACTCTGAGAACGCAAGTTGCGGTTCAACAAAGAGGTGCTTTGAAAGTGACCCCGGGATTGTGTTGATTTCATTTACGTAGAGCTCGTTCTCGTTCGCAAGGAAGTCAATTCTCGCAACACCGCGAACTGAAGCAATATCCGCAATTGTTCGTGCGTACTTTTCAATTAATTCTTTCTGCCCAGCTGGAAGTGTCGCTGGTAGTTCGCGTGGAGCTGAAACCATGCCCTCGCCGCCTACGTACTTATCGCGGTAGTCAAGAATTTCTGCACTCGAAGAACGTCGAATTGGCTTTTCAATTTGTGAAAGCTGAAGTGTTGGATAAGTTCGGATCGCGATCTGTAAGTCATACAAATCTTGGCGAAATGGTTCTACAACGCATCCAAGCGACAGGTGTGTGTTCGAACTGAGTCGAGCCTTCGCGGTTGCAAAGTCGGCCACCACATCAATACCAATTGATGAGCCACCAAAACGAGGCTTCAAAATATATGGACCGTCGAACGGTAGTGACTGCGTGTCATTTGTTAACAGCACGCGAGGAAGCGTTGCTAGACCCGCTGCACTTACAACTGAACCGAATGCCCACTTATCCATTCCAAGTGCCGCACCAGCAACTGTCGGGCCACTGTAGGCAACTCCAGCCAGGTCGAGTGTTGCTTGAATAGTTCCATCTTCTCCGGGGCCACCGTGCAGACAGACCACGCACGCTTCAATTGCCATTCGGCGTTCCTTACGGCCAGTTTCATAGAAGCCGCCTTCGTCACCGACTCGAAGAGTTATTTCGCTTGATCCCTTAGGGACTCCGTCGAGAAAAGATTCAGCCTCAACACCAGACGCAACCGAATGGAATGCTCCAGTTTTTGTCCAGTAAATTCCCAAAACATCTTTGCTGGTTTTTTCAAGTTCACGCAGCGCTAAAAGGCCGGTCAAAATTGAGATGTCGTGTTCAGGCGTTGGCCCACCGAAGATCACACCAATTGTCACGTAACACCTTCTAACAATGTTTCTAAGGTATTAAGGGTAGTGGTCAGGCAAGTCATTGAGGTACAACACCCCATCGCCTGCAATAAGTACCTCACGAACCCACGCAACCGCTTGGTCTCTCGTGTCAAAGCGCTGAGGATGCTTTTCGTAACCTGCGCTCAATGAGCGAACATTGGTCCTGCCAACAACAACAAGCTCACCGTTCATTGAAGCAACCTTTTGTGCCAGTTTTGCGTTCTCAATGTACTGATCTTCACCTAATTCAATCATCCCTGGAGTCACAACTACCCTCCTACCGCTGAGCGCAAGTGACGAGAGAAGTGACAGTGAGGCCTGCGCACTTGCGGGGTTGGCGTTGAACGTGTCGTCGATCACCTGCACACCAGACGCAGCCGTTAAGACATTGGCACGATTCGCAACAGGCTGAACAGAAGAAATCCGACTGCGCAGTTGTTCCTCGTTCACACCAAGCTCTAAGGCTGCAGCAACTGCACAGGCGAGGTTTGTTGGCTGCACTCCGGTGAGTGAATTCAAAGAAGTGAGTTCATTGCCATCTATAAAAATGCGCCATAGTTCTCCGTCAACAGCTACCCGTACGGATGCATCAATGTTTGCAGAACCGGCAGTTCTTACTTTTTTGCCAGTTAATTTCGCTGGCCACATCTTCAGACGTTCATCATCAATGTTGACAATCACTGTCTTTGCACTCTTTGTAATCTCAAACTTGGCACCCTCAATAACGTCAAGGCTCTTCATTCGCTCCAAATGTACTGGGCCAATTGCAGTTATTACAGAAACTTCAGGTTCACACCACGAACAAAGTTCAGCAATTTCACCTGGCCCATAGGTTCCCATTTCAGCAATGAAGATGCGGGTGCCATCGCTGAGGTTTTCATTTATTGCCCTTGACAGTCCAGCTCGATTATTGAAGCTTCGTGGTGATGCAACAACAGCTCCGTCGTTGATCAATAAATCGAGCAAGTGATTCTTCGTGGAAGTTTTGCCGTACGAACCCGTTATTGCGACAACGCGAGGGGCAATTCTTTTAAGTCGTGAGTTTGCCTGATTGACAAACTTTTGCGCCTGGGCATTTTCGTATGGCTTAAGCAATCGAGAAACAATGTCGAGCATCATTGGCACCGACCAGAGCATGGCAATTGCGAGTAGCCATGGTCGCTGTGTAAACGCGCCAAGCACTGCTACTAAAGAACAGATAATCGTTACCGTGACGGCGGTTACTTTCAGACGCCTTGTCCACTGAAGTTTGCTTGTGCGTCCCTTCATTGAAAGACCAATCGGGCAAGATACTGCGTACGTAATGCTCACGATCACAGCCAGAACATCAAGTTGTAGAACAACAGACAGCGCGAGCAGAACAAGCAACACTTGGCTTAGAGAAATTGGACGCTTTTCGCTTCGGTGCTCTGGTGACTTGGCACCCGCAACCTGTGGTGACGACCAGCGTCCTAAAAATCTGCTCATCGAACTTGGTTCGTAGTGCTCACGTTGCAGCACACGAAGCCAGCGAACCAACTGCGCTACAAATCCTCCACAAATGGCAATCGACAAAATCGTCGCGAAGACTACGTGAGCAGCATTCATTTGAGCGCCTCACGTACTGATGCAGCGAGTTCCTTCGGTGCTTGAGATGGCAGCAAGTGACCAACACCGTTTACAACACGAAGTGAGTGAGGTCCGTTAAGTAGCTGACCCGCCGCTTCAGCAATTGAAACTGGTACGTCCATGTCATTGCTTCCCCACACCATCACTACTGGAGCTGAGATCATTGCAAGCTCTTCTTCGTAGCTCTCATTAACTGTTGCTACAAGCACATCGCGAAGCACTCCGGATGCATTTTTATAATCAGTTGATCCGTAGCGCTGGCGAGCGCGTTCCATCTGAGCGTCACTGACAAGGTGACTCTTGTGCAGAGCACGAAGTACACGAAACATCAAAGGTGATTTCTTAGAGGTTTGTTTACGAATTAATGGTGCACCGGTGAGGACAATACTTTTAACTAGCTCAGGGTGACTTGCACCAATGGCAACTGACATTCGACCACCAAATGAATGGCCCACGAATGTAAACGGTCCTGGACCAAGTTCTTTTAGTGCTGGAAGAAGTAATTCTGCGTAGTGACGAGCGCCACCCGCGACCGTTGGGACTGGAGAAGACCCAAACCCTGGGAGGTCAAATGCCACTGAACCAATACCCTCTTGCGCAAGCTGGGTTGCAACGTCGGCAAAATCCTGCCCTCGGCGGCCCCATCCGTGAAGAAAGATCACCCGTACGGGGCTTTCTCCATAAGGCTCACCAAAGAGTTTTCCGTCGCCATAGGCACGCAGCACGTCTTTTAGGTTACTGACGATATGGACCGGCTTTATGCCATGTCACAAGTGGCCGGTAGCGTCATAGGAACTATGAGTGATGAAACTACCTTCACAAGTGACCTCCTGGTCGGGTTGACCCCCGAACAGCGCGAGGCCGTGATGTCTGACGCGCCAAGACTTCTCGTTCGCGCAACGGCCGGTTCAGGTAAAACTCACGTCCTCACGCTTCGAATTCAGAGAAAGATTGC
>CAINVQ010000173.1 GCA_903854175.1 uncultured Actinomycetes bacterium
CGTTCAGCAAGCACTTCTAAAGATTCTTGAAGGAACTGTTGCTAGCGTCCCGCCACAGGGTGGACGTAAGCACCCTCACCAAGAGTTCATCACCATCGACACCGCAAACATTTTGTTCATCTGTGGTGGCGCCTTTTCGGGTCTCGAAGAAATTATCGAGCGTCGTCTAGGTAAGAAGTCAATGGGCTTCAATGCACCGGTTGAAGGCAAGAAGTCCGGAGACGTTGAATTGTTCCGTCACGCGCTTCCTGAAGACCTCACTAAGTTCGGACTTATTCCTGAATTTATTGGTCGACTACCAATCGTTGGAGCAGTTCAGCAACTCACACGTGACATGCTCATCAATGTTCTAACTGAACCAAAGAACTCCCTCGTTAAGCAGTTCACGCAAGTGATGGCAATGGACGATGTTGAGCTTGTAATTGAAAAGCCTGCACTCGAAGCAATTGCTGACCTTGCCGTTGAACGCGGGACTGGAGCTCGAGGCCTCAGATCAATTCTTGAAAGCGTTCTGCTCGAAGCAATGTTTGACGTTCCAGGACGCAAAGATGTGCTCCGATGTGTTGTCACCGCAGAATCAGTGCGCGAAAAGACTGCCCCTACGTATGAAATGCGAAAGGCGACGCGCACCCGTCGAGCGAGCTAAGTAGTGCAGTTCGAGTCGTACGTCGAGGCTCTGACCTGGCTTGAATCCCACGTTGACTTTGAGCGCGTTGCTCCTAATCATCAAGATACACCATCGCTGGCTCCAATCTTCGACACGCTCGCAATGTTGGCTGATCCACAAAATGATTACCGCTCAATTCATATAACTGGAACGAACGGTAAGGGGACAACAACTACCGTCACCAGTGCATTACTGGCAGCTACTGGACTGCGAGTTGGAACATTCACGAGTCCTGACCTTCATGCTGTCAACGAGCGAATTGCTCTAAACGGTGACCCAATTGACGACGACACATTTATTGGACTTTTTAGCCGACTTAATGATGTTGAATCAGTTACTGGAATAAAGCTCACACGATTTGAATTACTGACCGTTGCCGCATTGCTGCATTTCTCTGACGAAGGTGTAGACGTTGCAGTTATGGAAGTTGGAATGGGTGGAACGTGGGACTCAACGAACGTAATTAATAGTGACGTTGCAGTCCTCACCAATGTTGACCTTGACCACACTGCGGTACTTGGAACAACTATTAGTGCCATTGCTTCAGACAAGGTTGGAATTTTTCGCCAAGATGGAATTTCAATTGTTGCAACAACGAACGCTGTTGTAGTTGATATTGCAACTAAGAAAGCCAACGAACTGGGGTCTACGTTGTGGACGCTTGAGTCTGACTTCTCACTTGAACGAAATGACCTTGCACTTGGTGGGCGAGCGATCACACTTCGAACTCCATATGAGCATTACGAAGAGATTCTCGTTTCACTCCACGGCATCCACCAAGGAGTAAATGCGGCGACTGCAATTATTGCCACTGAAGCGTTTTTAGGTCGAGCGCTCGGCGAGGAAGTTGTTCGCGAAACACTTCGAACAGTTCGTATGCCGGGTCGAATGGAACTGATTTCTCGAAAGCCAATGATTGTTGTCGATGGTGCACACAACCCTGCGGGTGTTCGTGCACTTGTGTCAACACTCGATGGGGCATTTCACGTTGAAGGAACACGACGCTGCATTATTGGAATGCTCACTGGTCGAGAAATTGATGACATGGTTACGCCACTCGTTGATCTCGGGTTTACTGAATTTCACTGCTGTGCTCCTCACTCACCAAGAGCCGTTAGCGCTCACGACGTGGCACAAGCTGTGAGAAATGCCGGGGGAGTAGCAATTGAACATCCGAGCGTCGCAGCAGCACTGGCCTATGCACGAGAGCACTCAACTGATGAGGATTTGATTGTTGTTGCAGGAAGTTTGTATCTGGTTGCTGAGGTTCGTGGTGATGTGATGCACGTGGCTTCTCGACACCTCTCCTAAGACTGTTAGATTTTCTGAATGGACAGAACCCTCATTATCCTTAAACCTGACGCAGTAGAGCGTGGACTTGTTGACGAAATCATTGGTCGAATTGAAGCAATCGGACTCAGTATTGCTACTTCGAAGGAACTGACTATTGACCGAGCAACTGCAGAACGTCACTACGCCGAGCACGCTGGCAAGGACTACTACGCACCACTCGTTGACTTCATTACTCGCGGCCCTGTGGTGGTGGCGATTGTTGAGGGGCCTCAAGATACGTGGCAGGCAGTTCGCACCCTTATGGGCGCTACTGACCCTAAGAATGCAGCTCCAGGCACCATTCGTGGAGATTTGGCTACGGAAATGCGCGAGAACCTCATTCATGGCTCAGATTCTGCGGAATCAGCTCAGCGCGAAATCGGAATCTTCTTTCCAGAACTGGCCTAAATAAGATTTACCGCTCTGGAGTCACTGACTTGGCCTAGCCTTGTAGGAAGCAGAGGGCGTTTGTCGGTCCCCTCGTTAAAGGGTTTCTATGGTTGATAGGCGTTTTTCATTCTTAGGCCGTGACATGGCGGTCGACCTCGGTACTGCCAACACACTCGTCTATGTACGAGGTCGTGGAATTGTTCTCAACGAGCCTTCAGTGGTTGCAATTGACACCAAGGACGGAAAGCCACTCGCCGTTGGAGCAGAAGCCAAGCGCATGGTTGGACGTACTCCTAGCAACATCCAAGCTATTCGTCCTCTTAAAGACGGTGTTATTGCTGACTTTGAAATCTGCGAAAAAATGCTTCGCTACTTCATTC
>CAINVQ010000174.1 GCA_903854175.1 uncultured Actinomycetes bacterium
CCACTCTTTTGAAAGAGATACTGCGGTGCTCCGTTAGAGGCTCCACTTGAAAACAGGTTCCATCCGAGTGCTGCTAAATGTGATTTGTAGAAACCAAGAACATCTTTATATGGTGCGTTTGTAGCTAGAGGTTTAATGCAGTCGTAGTCACCAGCGCCAGCATTTGGCACGCTGTTATTGCCTCTTGATGTTGTTCCAACGGGAACTAGCAATGCAGGGATGATGTTGTCAGGCATTGTTCCGTACTGAGAGCAGTTGTTAAGTAAGTTACTGGCGCTGTCAGTTGCAAGCCCACCAACAACAATTGGCACATTGGTTTCAGATGTTGAGACTGACTTGTTTGTTACTGCATTGAGTATTAGAAATACTGCGAGCATCCCAACAGCCACAAGGATCACTGATGCAGCTGGCCACATGCTTGTAGTAGTTGTTAATGGGGGCTTGATGTCGTCATTCATTGGTTCCACCCTAAGTGGTCAATTGGCCCACGCCCACGCCCAAGTTTCCAGTCGGCGCCACCTTTAAGTGCACTTAGGACAAACGACTTTGCGTCACGTACTGAATCATTCATAGGACGTCCCAGGGCTAGTCCTGATGCAATTGCGGCTGAAAGTGAACAACCAGTGCCGTGATCATTTTCAGTGTCAACGCGTTCAGCACTAAAGACTTGTATTTCTCCTGCGCCAACCAGAATGTCGGGGGAGAAACCTTCTTCACCGCGGAAGTGTCCACCTTTTACAAGTACATAGGTGACGCCTGAATTCAGAATCTGATTCGCAAGACTGAGCATGTCGTCGTGAGTTTTAACGTCTTCAACGTTTACTCCACAGAGAACTGCAGCTTCTCGAAGGTTTGGGGTGACAATGTCGGCGTAGGGGAGAAGTGCCTCGAGATAGGCACCAGCTCCATTACCGTCCATGAGCGCGTGACCTGATGTTGAAACCAGTACGGGATCAACAACAAGGTTGGTGAATGACCCACTGCGAGCAAGCTCGCCAACTGCTTCGACAATTGCTGGGGATGCGAGCATGCCAGTTTTCGTGGCCTTTACGTCAAAGTCAGTTAACACAGAGTTGATCTGTTGAAGAATGAATTCTGTACGAACTGCAGAGACACCTTGGACGCCCTGGGTGTTTTGTGCAGTGAGTGCAGTGATGGCGGTTGTGCCATGAATAGAGAAGGCACCAAAGGTGCGAAGGTCGGCCTGGATTCCAGCCCCTCCACCAGAATCGGACCCTGCAATAGATAAGGCAGTTATGGGTTCCACATTGTTAAGCCTACTAAGAGAGGTCTATCTGGCATTACGCTTAGTGAAGTGGGAGACCTATTTCAAGTTGGATCACTGAGCTCATCATCGAGACTCGTCATGGGCACTGGTGGGCTTCGAAGCATTGATGTGCTCGAAAGGACACTTCAAGCTTCTGAATCAACAATTGCGACGGTTGCCCTTCGTCGAGTGGACCCAAATGTTGAGGGATCTATTTATGATCTCCTCACCAAACTCAATTTTTCGCTACTACCAAATACCGCTGGTTGCTACAGCGCTGAAGAAGCGGTCAAACTTGCTGAACTTGCGAGAGAAGCATTTGCAACCAACGCAATCAAACTAGAAGTAATAGGTGATGACGTCACGCTCCTTCCAGACACCACTGAAACTCTTAAGGCAGCAGAGCAACTCGTTAAGAAGGGCTTTGAAGTATGGGCCTATACATCTGACGATTTGATTGTCGCTCTTCGACTTGAGCAATTAGGTTGCGCTGCAGTTATGCCACTCGGCTCACCAATTGGAAGCGGACTCGGAATTTCTAACCCACACGCAATTGCACTTATTGCAGAACGTCTAGAAGTCCCCGTACTTCTAGACGCTGGCATTGGAACTGCATCAGATGCTGCGATTGCCATGGAACTCGGTTGTGACGGGGTGCTTGCAGCGTCGGCTATTAATAGGGCCCTTGATCCGGTACTTATGGCTGAAGCCATTAGAGATGGTGTCAGGGCTGGATACCAGGCGTTTAGGGCTGGTCGCATCCCTCCAAGGCTCAGTGCCGAGGCATCATCGCCAAATGTGGGTCTACCAAATTTATTTGTAAATTAGGGCATTTAGAAACTACAATCGTGTAGTCCTACGGGATAATCTGAACAAGCCTCGGTCGGGAGGGACTTCTTATGACAGATTCCTTTAACTCTTTTAGTGGCCCAATGGTATGCCGCCTTACTGGCGTTACGTACCGTCAGCTGGACTACTGGGCACGCACTGGTCTAGTGATGCCTTCTATTACCCCTGCAATGGGTAGTGGATCCAAGCGCAAGTACGCCTACCTTGACGTTCTTGAAGTCAAGGTCATTAAGTCTCTTCTCACATCTGGTGTTTCCTTAGCTCGAGCTCGCCAGGCTGTCGAATGCCTTCGCAACTCACTAGGCGCTGACCTCGCATCAAGCAGCCTCGTAATGAGTGACACGGGATCGGTGCTCGCGCACAGTGACGGTGACCTCGTGGACCTCCTTCGTGGCGGTCAAGGTGTATTTAATATCTTCAATCTCGCAGGCGTGGTTGCCGAACTTACAACCACAATTCGTGAGTCAAACATTTCGACGTCGGAGAAGGTAGCAATCTCGGCGTGACGTCCCCATTGTCGAGCGACTCTCGTCGTCGACACCCCAGTTCACTCTCAACGCATCTAGCTAACTTTGCGCACCCCAGTGAGAAAACTTTTGCTTCATTTTTAGATCTTTACGGTCACAAGTGGGAATACGAGCCAATCGAATTTCCACTGCACTGGAATGAGAATGGGCAGCCAGCACGTGGGTTCCGACCTGATTTCTATTTACCCGAGCTCAACCTATTTATTGAACTCACGGTTTTAGAACAAAGGCTCGTAACAAAGAAGAACGCAAAAATTCGTGCCTTCAGGGCCCTCTATCCAGAGGTATCTCTCGTAGTGGTGTATCAAAAAGACTTTAATGACATAGTTCTGAAACATTCAGGCGTCTCAAATCACGAGCAAGCGGCATAGGGTGAATGCATGAGTGACCGTCGCCCATTTCTTTACGACACGCATGTTGAGCTTGGGGCCAAAATCGTCCCTTTCGGCGGTTGGGAAATGCCACTTCAGTACGCAACGGGAACAGTTGCAGAACACATGGCTTGTCGCAACGACGCCGTTGTTTTTGATGTAAGCCACCTAGGAACTGTTCGCTGTGATGGAGAAGGAATGTTCGACATTCTCCAGAACACCCTCACCAATGACCTACGCAAAGTAGAACCTGGCAGGGCCCAGTACACACACCTGCTAAATAATGAAGGCTTCGTGGTTGACGACATCATTGTCTGGTGGATGGGGGAGAACGAATTTGACGTTATGCCCAATGCATCGAACACAACGGGTGTTACTTCAGCGCTCCCTGGCGTTGACGTCACTTCAACTCGCTGTGTTCTAGCAATTCAAGGACCTAAGGCCCGCGAGAAGGCTGCGACCATTGATCCGAGATTTGGTGCCATTGGCAGATTCTGCGTTGCAAAGTATGACTACAAGGGCGTTGAAGTTCGCGTTGCTGGAACCGGATACACCGGTGAAGACGGCATAGAGATTGCAGTTCCAAATGAAGTTGCCAAAGATCTTCTTCTCGCAATTGTTGCAGCGGGTGTGACTCCTGCCGGGCTTGGTGCTCGTGACACACTTCGCCTTGAAGCAGCACTTCCTCTCTACGGGCATGAACTCAGTCTCGAATCAACAACGCTCGAGGCGAAACTGAGTTGGGTAATTGGCTGGGACAAGGAAACGTTCCGCGGAAGAGCTGCAGTGAAAGCTGAGCAAGATCGTGGAGTTAATCGACAGCTCACAGGTGTTATTGCCGATGGTCGTCAACCTCTTCGTGATGGTGGCGAAGTTCTTATTGACGGGGTATCTGTTGGAACGCTTTGCTCTGGAAACTTCTCCCCAGTTCTTGAGCGCGGTATCGGAACCGGACTTCTTAGCGGTGATCATGCTCCCGGAACAAAAGTGACTGTCTCACTTCGAGGACGTGAAATTCCAGCATCAATTACAAAACTCCCATTTGTTAGAAAGGCGAAGTGACGTGGCTGATTATTTACCGCACACAGCTGATGAAGTAAAAGAAATGCTCAACTTTTTGGGTATGGAATCAATGGAGCAACTCTTCGCTCACATTCCAGCAGCGGTTCGACTCTCACAGGGGCTTGATCTTCCAGATGGACTCAGTGAACCTGACGTTGCGGCGATCTTTGAAGGTCTTACCGCGAAGAACAAAGCGAAGGCTCCAGAAATGGTTTGTTTCGCAGGTGGGGGAGCGTATGACCACGAAATTCCACCAGTGGTAAAGACACTCGGTGGACGCGGTGAGTTCGTAACGGCGTACACGCCGTATCAGCCAGAAGTTGCTCAGGGTGTGCTTCAGGCAATCTTTGAATATCAGACTCTTGTATCTAGGCTTAGCGGCCTTCCAATTCCTAATGCGTCACTCTATGACGCAGCAACAGGAATGGTCGAAGCAGTCAACATGGCTGCGGGCTCAACTGGTCGCAACAAGATTGTTATGTCAGCTGGTGTGCATCCACACTGGCGCGCAACAGTTAAAACATTTGCTCAGGGAACTGGACACGAGATTGTAGAAGCACCTCTTGTCGATGGCGTTACCAACTGGGGAGCAGTTGACGCCTCAGGAGCTGCCGCAATTGTTGCGTCGTACCCGAACTACCTCGGCGTTATTGAAGACATGACTCCAGCCAAGGAACTGGCAACGGCAAACAATGCACTATTCGTTATGGGTATTGACCCAATTGCTGCATCAGTTCTTAAGACTGCTGGGCAGTGGGGCGCCGATGTAATGGTGGGGGAAGGTCAACCTTTTGGTACCGGGCTTAACTTTGGTGGTCCCTACCTCGGACTTTTTGCCTGCACTGAAGCCCAAATCCGCCGTCTCCCGGGTCGCATTGTTGGCGAAACAGTTGACTCAAATAACCGTCGATCATTCGTAACAACACTTCGTGCCCGCGAACAAGACATTCGTCGCGAAAAGGCAACATCAAACATCTGCTCTAACCAGACACTTATGGCTGTTACTGCAGCAATACAGCTTGGTTACCTCGGAACATATGGACTACGTGAAGTTGCAACGCGCTGTGCACAGGGTGCTCATTATCTGTATGACGAAGTAATGAAGATCAGTGGCATTACTCCAGTCAACTCCCAGCCATTCTTCCGTGAGTTTGCGTTTAAGGTCCCTGGAAGTGCCAGCGAAGTTCTTTCGCACATGGCAACCAACGGCGTACTTGGAGGACTTTCTATCCAGGCTCTACACGACGACGTAACTGGTGAAGCAGACAACGTCATTCTCGTAACTGTTACTGAGAAGCGCACCAAGGATCAGATTGATAACTACGTTGAACTACTTCGAAAGGCGGTGGCGTAATGTCAAAGATCGCACCTGGTGGAAAAGCTTCTTCAGCACCGTTACTTGGAAATGACATTGAACCAACATTGTTTGAGATGTCTGTTCCTGGTCGTTCTGCCTATCAACTACGAACAACTGGTGTTCCGGCGACTCCGCTAAAAGATATGGTGCCAGCTGCGCATCTCAACCCTGAAGTGATTGATCTTGCAGAAGTCTCAGAGCGCGACCTCGTAGCGCACTTCATGAGACTTTCACACCGTCAGTTCTCCGTTGACCTTGGAATGTATCCACTTGGTTCTTGCACCATGAAATACAACCCGAAGTTCTGTGACGCTGTTGCAGGTGATCCGGGGCTAAATACTGTTCACCCAGGAAGCCCTGCGGAGCTAACACAAGGATGGTTAGAGCTTCTTGTTGACCTTGAACAGAAGCTTTGCGCGATTACTGGCATGCAGGCAGCAACACTGCAGCCTGCAGCTGGTGCTGCGGGAGAGCTCACCGGACTTCTTCTTATGCGCGCGTATCACACAGCAAATGGAGATCCACGCAAGCGCGTTCTAATTCCAGACGCTGCTCACGGAACGAACCCTGCATCTGTAACACTCGGTGGTTATGAAGTGACGACTATTCCTTCAAACGAACGTGGACTTGTTGACCTTGCTGCACTCAAGGCACAACTTGGACCTGATGTTGCTGGAATCATGCTCACGAACCCAAACACGGTTGGTCTCTTTGAAGAAGAGATTGTTGAAATTGCGGAGGCTGTTCACGACATTGGTGGGCTTCTCTATTACGACGGTGCGAACCTCAATGCAATCCTCGGTCAGGTTCGTCCTGGAGACATGGGATTCGACATTGTTCACATGAATCTTCACAAGACATTCGCAACCCCACATGGTGGGGGAGGGCCTGGAGCAGGTCCAGTAGCGGTCTCAAAGCGTCTCGTGGAGTTCTTACCGGGCCCTAAGGCCACTCGCATGGCAGACGGCTCATACGCATGGGTCAAGCCATCAAAGTCAATTGGTCGCGTACATGGATGGCACGGAAATGCCATGGTCTTAGCTCGTGCACTTGCGTACATAACTGTTCACGGGGGAGATGGTCTTAAGCGCGTTTCTGAGCACGCAGTACTCAATGCGAACTGGTTACGAGTACGTCTTGCTAATTCACTTCCTGCAGCGTATGACCGCGTCTGCATGCACGAATGCACTCTGACTGCAACTCCTCTTAAGCAGAAGTACGGCATCAAGGGACTTGACGTTGCGAAGGGTCTGCTCGAAGAAGGATTCCACTCACCAACGGTGTACTTCCCACTCATTGTCGACGAAGCATTGATGTTCGAGCCAACTGAGACTGAGAGCCTGCAGACCCTTGAAGCGCTTGCAGAAGCTGTAGAACGAATCGTCGCTCGAGCGGAGTCTGATCCTGAATCATTACGTATTGCTCCACAGACAACACCAGTATCTCGAGTTGATGAAGCTCGAGCAGCAAGACAATTAGTTCCTACAGAAGATGCGGCGGCACGATAATGGCTTTTAAGTCCCCATTCAAAATTTATGGAATTGAGAGAAGTTTTTTCTCTAGAAAAGTTTGGTCGATCTTTAGAGCAATGGGTGTCGATCACGAATTTAAGTTCAAGACACTCAGCATTACTGAATGGCTTGAAGCTCGTGCAGGAACACACCTGATTCCAGTGGTGTTAACGCCGGAGGACTGGATGATCTGGGACTCAACTCCGATTGCATTCTTCCTCGACGAGCGATACCCAGAGAAATCAATTATTCCGAACACTCCAGTTCAGAAGATGGCGTGTCTGCTGATTGAAGACTGGGTTGACGAGTGGTTGGTTCGCGTTGCGGTGCAGAGCCGCTGGCGTTACCCAGAGAATGCTTTCCAAGTTTCAAATGAGTTCGGCATCAACGCCGTCGGTAAATGGATTGGTGAAGAGCTAACTCCTGAAGAAGTTGCGAGCGCACGCATGGTTGGTGACTTTGCTACAGAGTCATTCGGTCCTTACGCACTCCGTGGCCTCGGTGCTGTTGATCAAGATGAGCCAATTGAAGCCGGGTTCTTTCATCAGCTCGATGTCTACAACAAGATCTTTTCGAAGCAGAAGTTCTTCTTTGGTGACCGTATTAGCCTCGCTGACTGCGCCCTAATTGGTTCATTCATGTCTCACATGATTGGTGACCCAGAGCCTCGTAGATGGGTGTTAGAGCGCCAACCTGGCGTTGCGAAATGGGTTCAGGATGGTTGGGACACCACTGTTGGAGCTGAGAAGTGGACACCAAATGATGAACTGGCTCCTGAGCTGTTCGAGCTCTTTGAAGAGATGAACCGCGAAAACACGAAGGTTATGTACGCAACGTATGACTCAATGTTGAAGGGGGAGAAGTATTTTGACGTTGATCTCGGAACTGGACCAGTCACCTTTTCCACAAACCCATACCGCGAAGCG
>CAINVQ010000175.1 GCA_903854175.1 uncultured Actinomycetes bacterium
ATTATGCGCGGTTTAGAATCCCTGAATAAGTAGTTCAAGTATCAATTTAATTAGAAAAAATAACTTTTAGGTGTAGCAATGGAAGAAAAAAACATAGGCCGTTTTTATCAAATTGAAGCAGACGCAATAATGACGATGTTTAAAATCTTTGCATTTTGCAACGCCGTTAGTGTCGCACTGATTCTTTTTGCACCACTAGACAACCACGCCAAGCGTTATGCACTAGTTGTTTTCATTATCGCGAGCAACGTTCTAACACTTGTCGGATCAGCAGGACAGATTCCGCTTCTTAAGGGAATCGCAGAAGACCTAGAAAAGGCAAATAGTACAAGTAGCTACGCTAAGGAGATCAAGAAAACTCCATTTGGTTTTTACACAGCTCTGATTGTTATTTTAATGGTGACTATCACTGTTGTTGAAGTAGTTGCGATTTATCACAATTAAATTGTCTAATTAAAATGGCTCAGGACTAGTTCCTGGGCCATTTTTAATTAACGTCTTCTTTTGTGGCCCACGACCACAGCGCGAAGTTCAGTGGGTAGATGATGTAACCGAATCTGGTAGTTGAAGACACGCACATCAGCACAAAGAAGCATGCACTGAGCAATGCCAGCATCTTCGAGATAGTTAATGGCCAGTGGGTCTTTAAGTATTTAGCTGCAAAGTAGCCACCAATGAGCAGTGTTCCTGCGGGAAGAATGTGTCTAGAGGGGTGCCACCATGAGGCGAGAATGTGTCCCGGCAGAGCACTCGCGGCCGGTGAAGTTACTCCAGAGAGTCCGAGTGGGAACGCAAAAACATTGGCAAAGAATGCATGCGGAGCTTTAATTGCAAAAGGCATAATCGCAGCCACGACAATAAGCACCACTAGAGCAACGAACTGCTTCCACTTCCCCTTGTACTGCTCACTTCGAAGTGTCAGCAACGCACCAAGGGCCATTGGCCATGCAGTGAGCTTCATTGCTGACGCAATGCCAATGCTTACTGCTGAAACATAAATCTGTTTTCGCTGCAGAGCAACAACACCAAGCAACATGAGCGCAAGTATTGGCATGTCGTCGCCACCGGTTGCGAGAAACAGCGCACCGGTCGGCAGCGCAATAAGAACTTGCGCCAGTCGAATTTTCTGTTCTCTCTTTGCTCGAAAGAGCCTCAGTGCAATAAGGCCAATTGCAATGGTGAGAAGCGACATCACAATTCGCGCGTCGGTGAGTCCATAGAACTTATGCGTAATTGCGTCAGGAAGCCCGAATACGCTCATTAAGGGAAAGTACGGAAAGAATGATTCGTATGTGGGAAGTCCTCTGATGCTGTTGAGGACTTTGCCATTCTTTACGTCAACGGTATAGGGATCAGTGCCCTTAACAACATTGTTCGCCGAACGCTCAATGACTGAAACTTCAGGTTGCGCGTAGCCGTGTCCCCCATTGTTCTGGCGCCAATGGGTTTCAAGACTGAGTGGAATGACAACAACTCCAATCACCAGACAAATGAGAACAATCTTTCTGAGTGAAAAGGTATTTGACCACTTTGAACCAATCAGCAAGATCAGTGCCGCGAGGAAGTAACCAGTGACTGAGATGTAAC
>CAINVQ010000176.1 GCA_903854175.1 uncultured Actinomycetes bacterium
AGGCGAGATCCGCCACCAAGGCACTCAGTTACGTCATCACCGGTGAGCTCAATGTGCATTCCGCCAGGCCACGTGTCGAGTGACTGCAGGAGCGAGAAGAACTGTGAGGTTTCAGACAAGATGTCGTCAAAGTGACGCGTCTTTTGTCCGCCTGATGCCTTGAAGGTGTTGCCGTGCATAGGGTCACAAGTCCAAAGAA
This sequence comes from uncultured Actinomycetes bacterium, assembly GCA_903854175.1. The sequence goes on from CAINVQ010000176.1 coordinate 200, forward strand.
CATTACGACCATCGCTACGCATGGCGTCAACGAGTTCTGGGAGCTTCTTTGCGATGTTTTCATGTCCCATGCGAGAGATGAGTGTTAAGCGCCCTGGGACATTGTTTGGATTGAGGACATCACAGAGTCGGCGAAGTTCATCAACCGACATGTTCGGTCCGACCTTTAGCCCGAGCGGATTAGAAACACCACGCAAGAATTCAACGTGTGCTCCATCGAGCTGGCTGGTGCGGTATCCAATCCAGAGCATGTGCGCTGAGCAGTCGTACCAGTCGCCAGTGAGAGAGTCTTGGCGGGTGAGTGCCTGCTCGTAAGGAAGAATCAGTGCCTCGTGGCTGGTGTAGAAATCAACGCCCTGAAGCGCTGGGTCGTCAAGCATGTCAATACCGCACGCCTTCATGAACGTAAGTGAACGTTCAATCTCGTCAGCAATGATTGAGTAACGCTTTCCTTCGAGAGAGTTTGCAACGAATTCTTGATTCCACGCATGAACTCGTGAAAGAGCTGCGAATCCACCTGTTGTGAAAGCACGAAGAAGGTTTAGCGTCGCGGTGCTCTGATTGTAAGCATCGAGAAGTCGATCAGGATTTGGCGTACGAGCTTCAAGAGTGAACTCTTCGCCATTAACAATGTGCCCACGAAATGCCGGAAGCTCAACACCGTTAATTGTTTCAAAGTTTTCTGAACGTGGCTTTGCAAACTGGCCAGCAATTCTTCCAACCTTTACTACTGGAACTCCAGCGGCGTAGGTGAGCGCAACTGCCATTTGCAGAATTACTTTGAGCTTGTCTCTGATGGCATCAGCATTGCCTTCGTGGAATGATTCAGCACAGTCGCCGGCTTGTAGCAAGAAGGCTTTTCCTGCGGCTACTTGTCCGAGATGTTCTTGGAGGCGGCGAGCTTCACCTGCAAATACGAGTGGTGGCTTTTTGGCGAGTTCTACTTCAACGCGTGCGAGGTGAGCTTCATCAGGCCAAATTGGGCTCTGTGCCGCGGTGTGCCCGCGCCATGAGCTTGAAGTCCAGGGCTTTTTCGCTTCTTCCATCTACCAAGCGTAGGGGCTAGGGGGTCGCCAAGGCAATCGCGCTCTAGGCTCATGATGTGAAAGCACAGCGCATTGGCTTATTCGGTGGAACCTTTGATCCACCACACTTTGGCCATGTTGCGGCCCTTGAGGCGGCTGTAGCTACAAATCTGTTTGATTACATTGAGGTAACAGTTGCGGGTGACCCGTACCAAAAGAGCTCATCTGTCCAATTGCACTCAGCTTCAGTACGCCTCGAAATGGCTCACGCTGCCTTTGACGGCATCGCGGGGGTACGTGTTTCAGATCGAGAAATAAAACGAGATGGTCCTTCGTACACAGTTGAGACAGTTCGTGAACTCTTGAATGATGCTGAACAAGTTGACTTGCTTATTGGAGCGGATCTTTCTTCACAACTCGATTCATGGCATGAGTCGCAGATTCTTCGCACCTTGGTGAAGGTCGGTGTGGTTCCAAGGCCAGGAGGCGAGTCAGAATTACCAACTGGCTGGGACGCATATTTAGTTCCAATGCAGCCAGTTGACTTGTCCAGTACTTTTATTCGTGAAGCATCAATTCACAAAGAAAACTTGCAGGAATTGGTCCCTGACCCGGTAATTCCCATATTCGAAGGCCGGTAGTTGTAGGCTTTTAATAGATGGCCGTACGCAACTATGACCTATCCGGACACAGGTCACCAAGACTGTCCGTTCTGGAAACGGCGCCCCTAAGGCGTCAAGATGTTCGACGCTCGAAACAGCGTTATGTCGTTGCTGGCTTCCTATCCGTTTCGGTGCCCTTTGCGGCAGCGCTCATTGTGCTCGGGGTGGCCCACTGAGCCAGGTCTCATTCAGCAGCGAGGAATCTCGCGGCCCTTATTCAGATTTCGTCACCAAGTTAATTGAGGCGGCTCAACGTGGCGCCGACGAAAAGATGAGCCTCGATACCGCAGCGCTTGATCTCAGAGAACTCGTTGACTCCTTCGATGCTCTGGTGGTGGCGGTTGGACGTAACGACCGTCAGGTTCGATCTATCGCAGAAGAGATCGAACGTCTGATTGAACTTGATCTTGGAGTAAAGCCACTTCGTGAAGAAGGCTGGACTTCAGGTAACTGGATTGCACTTGATTACGGTGACGTAATTGTTCACGTGTTTGATGAGGAGTCTCGGGATTATTACGACCTCGAGCATTTGTGGAATTCAGCGCCATCACAGCACACTGAACACACTCGTTAATTCAAGAGACCTGAGAATTCGTACGCAAAGGATTTAGCGACAGTCTTCCCAGAAGGAGTAATCGCATCCTGTGTAACTCCTTCAATTGCAAAGACCACGCCGTTCTTCGCCCCAGCGGCATTCGCTGTGAGAACAATCTGGCCCACTGAAAGTGGCTGCTCTATTAGTGAAAATGCTGCGATTGATGAAGCGAGGTTTACTCTTGTGACGCCATTGAGGACTGAAACCTGAAGTATTTTTAGTCCCCTTGGAATAGCAGATGTTTTGCCAGAAGCAATATCTTGCTCAGTTAGCCCAAGGACAAGTTGATTAATTACATCTGCTACTTGAATCGGTGCAATAACAATTCTGCGTGCTACTACTAGTTTCCCGGAACGAATTAAATAAATTGGAGCTTGCGTGAACTGAACAGACGTATTCGTTCCAGGAATATTTTTACCAAGCAGCCCAAAGGGGACTTGATTTTTTGGAACCGCAACTGGATCCTTGGACTGCGGGATAAGCGAGCAGCTGCTGAGCAAGAAAGCTCCAAGCAGCAGACCAACAGTTATGCGAAGTTTTCTCATGAATACTCCTCTGAACTAATTGGAATTGAAATCTGGAAACGTGCGCCACCTTCAGGACTCTCTTGCGCTGAGATTGTTCCGTTGAAGGCAATGATGTGTTCTCGCACGAGAGCTAGTCCAAGTCCAGTTCCTCGTACAGAACTTCTGTCGTGTGCCATGCGACCTCTGAAGAAGCGATCAAATACTTGATTACGTTCATCGACATTAATTCCTGATCCAGCATCATCAACGTTCACGATGAACATTTCTGAAGTGCATTCAACACGAATAGCAACTACACCGCTGGCATACCTTGCTGCGTTATCTAGGAGGTTTGCAATTACTCTCTCGAATCGACGGCGATCAACAACAATGTGAGGATTCTTAACACTCGTTGCTAATTCAATTGGAGGTACTTCAAGTCCGAGCCTTCTGGCGGCTGACCGTGCGGCTTGGTTAACAAGCTCTACGGCAGCAACATTTTCACTTACGTGTTGCGTGGCTCCGGCATCGCTTCGAGCCATCTCAAGTAAGTCTTCAACTAGCGCTTGGAAAATTGCGAGGTCTGCTGAAAGTAAGTCCAGACTCTTCTGTCCAGCCTCAGAAAGCTCTGACCTGTGTTGTTGAAGAATTGAAGCAGTTGTCACAACTGTTGTTAAAGGGGAGCGCAGTTCGTGTGAAACATCACTGGCGAAACGTGCATCTCGCTCTAAGCGATCAACGAGCTGGCTAACCATTTCATTAAATGAGTCAGAAAGTTGCTGCACTTCACGGTCGGCATTCTTAACGCTCAAACGAGTATTCAGCTCACCATCAGCAATCTGTGCTGCGGCATTTGATACTTCGATAAGTGGACGTACAACTCTCCTGGTCGCCCAAAGACCACCAATGATTCCAACTGTTGCAATCGCTAGTGCACCTAGCGAGAGGAGTGCCAGCAAATTGCTGAGCGTATTGCTTAGCGATGAAAGGGTAAATACTTCGAAATAGGCGGAGTGCACCGCGGGAATAGGAATACCAACAACGAATATGTCTTCATTCCCATAGCGAAGCGTCTGCTGAGTCACATTTCCTGCGTTCGCAGCCGCTATTGAGGCAGCGCTGATTTGCGGTGGCTGCGCTCCAGAACTTTCTGACAACCATTGACCTTGTGTTCGCACAAGCACTTGTGTTCCAGTCGCCTTCTCAATTGAGTTCAGGGTAGGTGTCAGGTTTGAAGGGTTTATTGCAAGAATATTTCGAACCAGGGTTGCATTTTCGTAACTCTGTTTTAGGTCCGTACTTTGTTGGTTGTGCACCATTATGTTCAGCACACCGAAATAAGTGACTGAAGCAAAGAGTGAACTTAGAACAAATGATCCAAGCCCGAACGTGACAAGAAGTCGAGTACGCAGACTCCTCTGGTGCACTAGAGGACCAACTTGTAGCCAGTACCTCGAACGGTAATGAGGAATAAAGGATTAGCAGGATCAGGTTCGATCTTGGTGCGAAGTCGTCTCATGTGGACGTCAACTAGACGAGTGTCGCCGAAGTAGTCGTATCCCCAAACACGCTCAAGTAGATC
>CAINVQ010000177.1 GCA_903854175.1 uncultured Actinomycetes bacterium
TTCAGGCTCTTTAACGTGGATCCTGAGACCACGGCTCGCTTCACTCACCTCGACGACTTCTGTCGAAACAATTCATCCCCATGGATTTAGCAGCTGCTTTAGCTGCGTAATAAGCATACCGCCTATTGACCAAAATTCCCACGGGTGGGCGAGTGGCGAATCGTTTCTGAATGATTTACTCGGCTCGAGGCTTAAAAGTAGGTCCAACGAGTCCAGGGACGAGTGTGAAACTCATCTTCGTGTGAGAAGTCACGTCCGCGGTACGAGCGAATCTTTGGATTGATTGCTTCGATGTCGACGTATTCATTTGATTCTTGAATCCAATTAATGTGCGATTCGAAATACGACATGTGTCTCCTTGTAGGGGGCATAACAAGTATGAAGTACTGGTCCGTGAACGTGACGAAAAGTAAGAAAAAACTCTGTGACAGTTAGCTGAACTTTTCGATGTTTCGAGTTGTTCGCTGGATTTCTCGCTCTGCGTCGCGCTTCTTCAGCGCTTCTCTACGGTCTTGTTGCTTTCGACCCTTGGCGAGAGCGATCTCAACCTTGGCTTTTCCATCTTTGAAGTACACCTTTGTCGCAACAATTGTCAGTGGCTGCATTCGAGTCTGATCCCACCACTTATCAATTTCACGTCGGTGAGCTAGAAGCTTTCGTTTGCGATCAGGATCATGGGTTCCGAATCCAACGGCGTTAACCCATGGTGGAATGTGCATTTGATAAATCCAGATTTCATTGTTTTCAATTCGAGCGAATGCCTCGCCAATCTGAGCCTTGCCCTGGCGAAGAGATTTGACTTCAGTTCCGGTGAGGACCATGCCACATTCCATGGTTTCAACTAAATCGAAATCATGTCGGGCGCGACGATTCGAGGCGACTATTTGGTCACCCTTTTTGGCGTCTTCCTTCTTTTTATCGCGCCGTGCTTGTATTTGTTTAGCCCTAGCCACTCTTTAAGCGTACTTAGGTACTAGAGGATGTTTTTTGGTCACGCTATTGCGAAGTACCACTAAAGTTGACTAAGTTAGTCATCTATTAGATCTAGTTAGGAACACCATGTCTGCAGTGATTCGAATTCCAACAGTGCTTCGCCAAGCAATGGGCGGACTTGCAGTTCTTGACACCGACGCAACAACTATTGGTGGAGTGCTCAAGCAAATTACTGACGCCTACCCAGTTGTAAAGCCACAGCTTCTTAATGAAGATGGAACACTTCACCGATTCTTGAATGTGTACGTAAATGACGATGATGTTCGCTACCTCGGTGGCGTTGATGCACCGGTCGCTGATGGCGATGAAGTTACGTTGCTACCTGCAGTTGCAGGTGGAGCACAGTAGTGGCTCGTTACGATTCGGTTCTTCAACTAATTGGCAACACACCAGTTATTGATATCAGCGCGCTTTCGCCTAAGCCGAACGTAAAAATTCTGGCCAAGCTTGAAGGTCGTAATCCTGCCGGGTCGGTTAAGGACCGCATTGCATACTCACTAATTGAAGCTGCAGAGCGTGACGGCGTCTTGATTCCTGGAAAGCCAGGTCAGATTCTGATTGAGCCTTCATCTGGAAACACTGGCATTGCTCTCGCCATGGTGTGTCGACTTCGTGGCTATCACCTGAAGGTTGTACTTCCTTCAAATGTTTCTCCAGAGCGTCGTCAACTTCTTCTCGCGTGGGGAGCAGAGATCATTGACTCACCAGGTAGTGAAGGATCAAATGGGGCAGTGCGCTTGGCGCAGAAGCTCAGCGCTGAAAATTCTGATTGGGTCTTTTTGTATCAGTACGCGAACCCAGCTAATCCAATGGCTCACTACACAACTACTGGTCCAGAAATTCTTCGTGACGTCCCCGAAGTAACTCACTTTGTTGCGGGTCTTGGAACTTCAGGAACATTGATGGGTGTTGGCAAGTATCTAAAAGAGCACAAGCCAGGAACTCAAATCTGGGCCATTGAACCACCGAGTGGTGAGATGGTTGACGGACTGCGCAACCTCGACGACGGTTACATTCCGCCAATCTTTATTGACGCCGGTGGCGAAGCAATGCTGGATCGCAAGGTGATTGTTCGACCAAAAGAATCTATTGAGTGGACTCGTCGCATGACTGAAGTCGGTCTCTTTGTAGGCATCTCTTCGGGGGCAATTATGTCGGGTGCCGTGAAGTGCGCAAACACTATTGCTGATGACCAAGAAGCCACAATTGTGACGATTGCCTGTGATGATGGCTGGAAGTACTTGTCAACTGGCGCCTGGAGCGATGACATTGATGAAGTCGTTGAGCGGGCGAAGAAAATCATTTACTTCTAAATCTCCGCTACCGTTAAGTCGCACAACACGGTGTTTTTAAGGAGTCCTATGTCAGTTCAGCGCGCCGATGGCCGTACCCCAGATCAGGCCCGACCACTCTCATTTGTTCGTGACTACACCGACATGGCAGCGGGTTCTGTGCTCGTCAGCTTTGGTCGCACAAAAGTTCTCTGCACCGCGTCTGTAGAAGAAGACGTGCCTCGTTGGCTTAAAGGATCTGGCAAGGGATGGGTGACTGCGGAGTACTCAATGCTTCCTGGATCAACTCCTGAACGCAATAACCGTGAAGCGGCGAAGGGCAAGCAGTCAGGTCGCACTCAAGAAATTCAACGACTCATTGGTCGCTCACTTCGCACAGTTACTCGACTCGAACTTCTTCCTGACCTCGCAATCACTGTGGACTGTGATGTCCTCCAAGCTGATGGGGGAACACGCACCGCATCGATCTGTGGTGGGTACGTGGCACTGCATGACGCAATTACTCGCCTCGTGCAAAAAGGAACAATTAAGCAGCACGCACTGAGTGACTTCGTTGCAGCTGTTTCAGTCGGAATCATTGACGGTGTTCCAATGCTTGACCTTCCCTACGAAGAAGACTCACGCGCTGACACTGACATGAATGTTGTCATGACTGGTGAGGGTCGATTTGTTGAAGTGCAGGGGACCGCCGAACAAGAAGCGTTCTCACGCGAAGAGTTAAGTCAGTTGCTCGATCTTGCACAAAGCGGCATCAGCGCGATTCATATTGCGCAACGAGCAGTACTCGCAACACCTCCAAGTCCTCGATGACAACATTTGTTTTAGCTACTGCTAACCCCCACAAGACCGTGGAGATGGAGTCGGTTTTAAACGCACTGAACATTCAAGTTCTTCCTCGCCCAAACAATGTTCCTGACGTTGATGAAACCGAAGACACGCTCGAGGGAAACGCACTCCTAAAGGCCCAGGCGCTCGTTTTGGCAACTGGTCACGCGTCCGTCGCAGATGACACCGGGCTCTTTGTAGATGCACTTAACGGTGAACCAGGGGTCTACAGCGCTCGATACGCCGGACAAGGAGCTAGTGATCAAGACAATGTCGAAAAGCTACTCAGCAACCTCGCTGGTGTTTCTGAGCCGCGTACCGCGAGGTTTAGGACGGTAATTTGCGTGGCGTACCCAGACGGCTCGTCACTCAGCGTCGAAGGTGTTTTAGAGGGAA
>CAINVQ010000178.1 GCA_903854175.1 uncultured Actinomycetes bacterium
AATGAATTCAATTTCAAATGGTCCAATTTTTCGCTTTTCTCCGTCAGCGACTTCAATGAACGTGAGGTCGTGGCCAACACGAGCTTCTGTTAAACGATGCTTGGCAAAACCAAGGGTCAACGCTGCACCATAAATAGGAACGTTTATGTCCTTAACAAGGTAGCGAAGTGCCCCAGTGTGGTCTTCGTGACCGTGCGTAAGGACAATTGCGTCGACACGGTCCTTACGCTCAATGAGCCAGCGAAAGTCCGGGAGAATGAGGTCAACACCGTACATATTGGGCTCAGGAAACATAAGTCCAGCATCAACAATGACAATGCGACCATCTTGTTCAATGGCGCAGCAGTTTCGACCAATTTCGCCGAGACCACCTAGGAACGTAACGCGAACTGAGTCTTTAGCCACGAGTTGCTCGCAGTGCTGTCACGATTTCGACTGCTCTCGTGTCAAGCGCTGCATCACTAGGCGCGTGCGGAAGTCGGCACTGGCCCACATTAAAACCTAAATATCTCATAGCTGCTTTCGAAGGCATTGGATTTGGATACTGCAATGTTCCTTCAAACGAACAACTATCAACTAGAAGTTCTTTAATACGCCCTGCGGTTCCAAGGTCACCTGACACAAAAGAATTGATCATTTGACTGAACTCAGGACCAGCCCAGTGCGATGCAACTGAAACTACGCCAACTCCACCAATTGACATGAAGTCAAGAACGAGTGAATCATCGCCACTGTAGAGATCAAATGTGTCTCCTAGGGCTGACTTAGTCATACGAGCTTGATCAAGGTCCGCTGATGCATCTTTTAGCGCAACAATGTTCTTGTTATTTTGTACAAGTGAAATTGTTGTTTCAGACTCAATCTTTCGACCAGTTCGAGAAGGAATGTCATAGAGCATCACTGGCAACGTTGTTGACTGTGCAACCGCTTCGAGGTGAAGCTCAATGCCGCGCTGGCTAGGTCGAGCGTATGCAGGAGTTGTGGCCAGAATTCCAGCCACTCCCGTTGCTTTCACTTTGGCGGTGAGATCAACAGAGCGAGCTGTGTCAGAAGATGTAGAGCCAGCAATAACTGGAACAGTGACTGCGTTAGCAACTGTTTTGAATAGTTCAAGCTTCTCTTCGTCAGAAAGTGAAGTTCCTTCACCAGTAGAGCCAGCAATAACTAATCCGTCACTTCCTTCTGAAACCAAGAACTTTGCTACCTGTGCGGCTACATCGTGGTCAATTGAGCCATCTGAAGCGAAGGGGGTCACCATGGCAGTAAGTAAGCGGCCAAATTGTGGTGAAGTCATGAATAAGAAGTTACCAGTCTGAGGCTTCTAGTAATACCTAGATAGTGCCTTAAAGGAGTGATTCAATCCCACTAAGGAAACAGGGGGTCGACCCAATTGCTGTAGCAGCAATTGCTACACCTTGCACGAAGCTCGTTCTGTCGAATGAGTCATGACGAATTGTCAGCCCTTCCCCGGGGCCACCAAAAAGTACTTCTTGGTGAGCAACGAGACCAGGCAAGCGAACGGAATGAATACGAACACCATCAACTGCGTCAGCACCACGTGAGCCTGGAAACGTTTCACGCTCGGTAACTTCAGAGATAGATGTGAGCCCTGCTTCTTTTCGAGACTTTGCAATCCCCTGGGCTGTTGTAATTGAGGTTCCTGACGGAGCATCAACCTTCTTGTCATGGTGAAGTTCAATGATTTCAACACGATCAAAGTATGGGGCTGCCATTGCAGCAAATCGCTCAGAGAGTACCGCACCGAGTGAGAAGTTCGAAGCGATTAAGACACCGGTCTTCTTTCCGGCATCTTCAATTGCGCTTCGTTGCTGTGCACTCAAGCCGGTAGTTCCAATAACGAGTCCTACTTTGTTGGTGGCACACCAGCTTGCTGATGTGACGACACTTTCAGGACTTGAGAATTCAATAACAACGTCAACGGTTGATGAATCAATTTCATTGATAGTTGAATAGTACGTTGCACCGAAAAGTTCACGAGGGGTATTGATGTCAACTAGAGCTGAAATCTTAAAGTCACCGTGCGTGCTGAGTCCCGCTGCCATTGCCTGTCCCATTCGGCCAGCCCCACCAATGATTGCGAGTGATTTCATAACTAAACCTTAGCGTTTCGACTTCTACGTCTAGTGAGTACTGGCCAAAGTGCGATGCCACTGATACTTACAGCACTAAAAACAGAGACCAGCAGTGACTTTTCAATATATGGAGCGTGATAGTGGAAATGGATAATCAATTTTCCACTTGGGATTTTCACAGATTGAACGAGGCCGTACTTTTCAATAGTAAGGACTCGAGATTTTCCAGTAGCAATATTTATCGCTGTTGCATGCCATCCAGGCAAATACGCCATGCTTCTAATAAGTGTTGCCTTTGTAGAGTCATCTACATAGACCCAGCTGTCGCCATAGATAACATTCTTTATGCTCGTGATCTTGCAGTCACATGCATCAGCTGTGAGACTGTACTCAGCGTCACCTGAAACTGATCTGAATACTGCAAGTGTTCCAAACGTTTTAGTCATTATCCATGGGTAACTAGCCATGGCGAGTTGGAAAGAATTATTTAATTGGTACGTGACAGATGGCGAACTTGTATTTGTGACAAGAACGTCTCCTAACTTAAAGTCTGATGGACTCGAGAGGACGAATCCAGCACCAGTTGCGCCACTTCCAGGAAACGAAAACTCAATTGTTCCAGATGAAGAACTATTTGCTACGAACGTAGATCCAGTTGCAGCGCCAGAACTACTGAGCATCTGCAACTTCATACCTTTATTTGCTGAATTTTTAATAGAAGTAACTTCAACTCTGATTGACTTAACGCCCATCTCGCGTCCGAAGTATCTCTTAGCTGTGCCTACATTCCACTTTTGCGGCAAACAGATTGG
>CAINVQ010000179.1 GCA_903854175.1 uncultured Actinomycetes bacterium
ATGCATCACTATGTTGAAAACTTTTAAAGGCTGTAAATGACTTGGAACATTGCACAGTGCAATCTTGGTACTGGACTTCCCTTAGAAGGAATTCGAATTCTTGACTTTTCTCGAGTACTGGCAGGTCCGCTCTGCGCAATGGTGGTAGGCGACCTTGGGGCTGACGTTATAAAAATCGAAGGACCAGAGGGTGATCCAGTTAGAGGACTTGCCCCACCTCGATTCGGTGATGATGCAACGTATTACTTGGCTGTGAATCGCCACCGTAGAAATGTGGTTGCTGATCTACGAAACGAGAAGGACTTCGCTGCTGTAAGTGATCTTGTTCGCCAGGCTGATGCGGTGGTTGAGAACTTTCTCCCAAATCAGATTCGTGCACTGAATATAGAAAAGCTAAAGGCTATTAACCCAGACTGTATTTGGATAAGCATCACTCCTGCATCGTCTGGAGGACCTGTTTCCAGCGATCCTTCGTTTGACCTTTTGGCACAAGCACGCTCAGGAATTATGGGAGTTACCGGAACCGCTGATGGTGAGCCAACAAAAATTGGAGCACCAATTGCAGACGTGCTTTCGGGTCTCTATGCAGCAGTAGGTCTCGTTACGGGATTATTTGCGAAGCTTTCTGGAAGACCAGGCAGGAGTTTTGAAGCGCCACTTCTCGAGTCAATGATGAGTGCACTTGTTAATCAAGCTCAGGGCTACCTAGCAACTGGTGTTAACCCACAGCGCCTTGGTAATGATCATCCGAGCATCGCACCATATGGTCCGGTAAAAACAAAAGATGGATACCTCTTGTTAGCGGTTGGTACCGATGGTCAATACGAAAAACTTGTTGAAGCGCTGGCGAGCCAAGAACTTTCGTCTCACACTGAGTGGAAACTCAATGATGTTCGAGTTAAAGAGTTGGCAAAAATGAGAAGTGTTCTTAATTCAATTTTCGAGCAGTCAACTACTGACGAATGGCTCAAGCGACTTTCTCACTGTGGAGTTCCAATGTCACCGATACTTGACGTTGCCGGGGCATTTGCACAAGAGCAAATAGCTGGTGGAGATTTCACGGGAACCATGTCAACCCCCGCAGGTGTAATTAAGGCAATGCGCACGCCGCTAATTATTGATGGTAAGCGACCTGAGATTCGATCGGGTCCTCGCGCAATGGGCGAAGACACACAAGAAATCTTTGATAATTAGTTTTTAAAGACATCACCATTGAATGAATCAATGGTTGTGAAGTCTTGAACGTTTCTTCTCGTTAGCTTGGTGTGGCGCTTCTGTGGGTGGCCCAAAGTAACAATTGATGCAACTGCAAACGTTGAGGGAATTTCGAGCACGTCCATTATCTGCTGTTCGTTCTTGATTGCGACAGTTGTCATTACGCCACCGAGGTCATGTTCACGAGCTGCAAGGAGAATGTTCCAAACAAATGGGTAGAGCGACGCTCCACCAACTATTTGGTAGCGATCTAAGTCACGGTCTAGTGCCGCGAGAATTTCTAAGTCAGCACAGATCACGAGCATTACTGGAACATTCTGCAATGTCTCAGGAAATCCATCTGGTTTTGAAATCGCTTCTGCGGCACTACGTTGCGCTAATGCTGCTTGGCGATCTGCGTCGCTCGCAAGAGGTGAGAACGGTATTACTCCTGCAAGCAAATGACTGATGTAGTCATGCCACGCATCTAGGTAGATGTCTCTAATTTTCCTTCGCTGTGAGGCGTCTTTAACAACTATGACTTTCCATGCTTGGCGGTTACCGCCAGATGGTGCAAAGCGTGCTGTGTCAAGAATGTCGTACAGAACGGCGTCGCTTACTGGCTCGTTTGAGTATTCACGAATTGAGCCGGTGGTCTTTAGGGCATCGTTAATTTCCATTACGACACCCTAGAGCGACTACTACTAAGCGTCTCGACGCTGGAAGACAAATATTCCGATGCCCCAAAGAATCACTGTGTAGAGCACTAAAAGCATCGCCGAAGTCCAAGGTGAGAAGCCGTTTGGAATTGGAGTCACAGACATCATTTCTCGCCCTAAGTACGAAGGTTCAAATTTGGTGAGTGAGTCTTGGATACTTTGCGGGAAGAAAAAAAGCACAAGTGGAATAACTAGAACAATTCCCACGTAGGCGCTGATTGCTGCGGCACTTTGGCGAAGCAGCATTCCAAGGCTAAAGCCAATAACTGAAAGCAGCATGAGATAAAACCCACCAAAAATTACAGCTCGCAAATCGGCACCATTGGTAAGAGTGTCGGGGACTGAAGAATTCATATTTCCATAGATTGCTTGTCCAATAAAGAAGGCTGCGAAGCACACGGCTTCACTCACGAGCAACATAGAAATTTTTAATACACCAGTCTTGGCGGTTATTAGCTTCCATCTGTTTGGAACAGCCGCCAATGTTGTCCTGATAGAGCCAGTCGTGTACTCAGTGGTTATAAAAAGCGACCCAATTACACCAACTGCAAATTGTGCGAGCGCAGTTCCAACGAGACTTGTAGCGATTGGATCAAACGTAAGTCGCGTTCGTTCTGAACCGGGGGAGTTCCAGTTTGCATGAATAAGTGAAGTCACCAATATGCCCAGCCCTATTGTGAGCACGACAAAGACAATCATTCCAAAAATTGTGGACCGAACGCTTCGGAACTTTATCCATTCCGACTTCATTGTCGATAGGAGAGTCACTTCGTTATTCATGAGGAACTCCTAGTTTGCCGCCACCGTATTCGACACTGTCGGCGGTGAGATCCATAAAGACTTCTTCAAGTGACGCACGCTGTGGCGTTAGCTCCAAGATTGTGATGCCATCTCTAAACGCAATGGCACCTACTTGATCAGAAGTGAGTCCACTAACAGTTAGTCCAAGATCATTAATTTCAGTCACCTCAGCGTTTTGCGCAGTGAGGCTAGAAGTGAGCTTCTTGATGTCAGATGCACGTACGAACACGGTTCCATGTGCTGTTGCGGTGAGGTCGTCAACGGAGCCCTGGGTAATAAATTTTCCTCGACCAATGACAATGATTTGGTCTGCACTTACTGCCATTTCACTCATTAAGTGAGAACTTACGAAAACTGTTCGCCCTTCGTTCGCGAGTGAACGGAAGAACTCCCTTATCCATCGGATTCCTTCGGGGTCAAGACCATTTACTGGCTCGTCGAAAAGAAGTACCCCTGGGTCACCAAGTAACGCTCCAGCGATTCCGAGTCGCTGACTCATTCCAAGCGAATAGCCACCAACTTTTTTATTAGCGACAGATTCAATTCCTACAAACTCAAGTACTTCATCGACACGAGTTTTTTTAATCTTGTTTGATGCTGCTAGCGCTAGAAGATGGTTTCGTGCAGTTCGACCCGGATGAATGGCCTTGGCATCGAGCAGAGCACCAACTTCACGCAGTGGAGCTTTTAGCTCGTGGTACGTCTTGCCGTTAATTGTTGCTGACCCCTTGGTGGGGTAATCAAGCCCAAGAATAAGTCGCATTGTTGTTGATTTTCCTGATCCATTTGGTCCAAGGAATCCAGTAACAACACCGGGCTTAACTTCAAAATCGAGATTGTCTAGAGCTAGCGTGTCGTCGTACTTCTTCGTTAAATGATTAATTTTCAGCATGTTTCATCAGGCTACTGCTCCAGTTCACGTTGCAATCAATAAATATTCATGTCTTTTGGAACAACATGCAGGCAATAGCTGCATTTCCCTTAATCTAAAGATATGTATTCATCAGTTGAGATGATTTCTCCAGAAAAGGCTCTCAAGGGCAGGTTTAACCCAGTCGATGTTTCTGAGCCTCACCTGCAATTCAACATTTCTCTCGAAGATGAAATTCCCAACACCGAAACTGCGTATGTGGCTATGGGCTGTTTCTGGGGTGCAGAGCGTAAATACTGGGAACTTCCTGGCGTCGTGAACACAGCTGTTGGTTACCAAGGTGGCTACACACCTAACGCAACATATGAAGAAGTATGCACTGGGAAAACTGGTCACTCAGAAGTTGTGAAGGTTGTGTTTGATCCGAGCAAAGTTTCGTACGCCCAAATTATTCAATGCTTCTATGAAAATCACAATCCAACGCAGGGCTTTCGACAGGGTGCAGATATTGGAACGCAGTACCGAAGTGCAATTTATTTCTTAAATCCTGAGCAAGAAAGAATTGCTCGTGAAATAACTAGTGCGTTCCAAGTAACGCTAAATGAGAACCACTACGGTACGATCACAACAGAGATCGCATCAGCTGGCGAGTTTTATTATGCAGAGCAGTACCATCAGCAATATCTCATTGCTAATCCAAATGGATACTGTGGTCTTGGTGGAACTGGCGTTAGTTGTCCAGTTGGTTTAAGTACTAACTAGTCGCGAGGAAGCCCAGCAATAACTGCTTGAGCTTCTTTAACCATTGAGCGCACAATGTCGCCCGCTGGAATGAGTGACGAAATTGCACCAACCACTTGACCAGCTGGGTAGCCCTCAAGGTCAGGGTCAACGCCTACGGCATTAGCGCCAGCGCCAAGGTGGAATGTTCCGTTTCCAAGTGACTGCATGAGCTGTTCAGGGAACTTCTTTAGAAGCGATGGATCTGCTTCATACATATCTGAAGTTTTATTTTTCATCACTCGCATTGGCTTGCCACTGAATCCACGAGAAATAGTTGTTCCGTCTTCTTTGCTCGCAAGAATCTTGTCCTGGTAGCCAGGAAGCACTCGAGCTTCAGGTGTTGCGATAAATCGTGTTCCAACCCAGATGCCGTCTGCACCAAGACTCAGTGCCGCCGCGAGTCCGCGACCATCGAATATTCCACCAGCAGCAACAACAGGTATTGCGCCGTTCATTGCATCAACAATCATTGGTACGAGTGGGAAGGTTGCGACTTGTCCGGTGTGACCACCAGCTTCGGTGCCTTGAGCGACAACAACATCACATCCAGCATCGAGTGCACGTTTGGCGTGATCAACTTTTCCGCACATTGAGATAACGAGAACATTATTTTTGTGACAGAGATCAACTACATGGCTTGGTACACCGAGGCCGGCAACAAATGTTGTTGCACCGCCTTCAATCAAAATTTCTACATTGCGCATCAGACTGTCGGGGAATGCAGTGAGTAGGTCAACACCAAATGGCTTAGAAGTGAGAGCCTTGGTTGCAGCGATTTCTTCTGCGAGTACTTCACTCGACATAGTTGAAGCTCCTAGGCAGCCGTATCCACCAGCTTCAGAGATTGCAGCGCTGAGAGCGGAGTATGAAACTCCTCCCATTCCAGCCAGCATGATGGGGTATTGGATGCCTAATAGTTCAGTTAATTTCGTTTTCATTTGCCCTCAGTTTCTCATTTCCTAAGAGACTACTGAGTTTGTAACAAATTTCACAAGCATGACGTAGACTTCCTTCATCGTAAAGGAAGCTGCAATGTCTGAAGAAACACTTGTTCCCATACTTCATAAACGCGATCTGAACTTTGTACTCGGAGCGCTAATGATGGGGATGTTTCTTTCTGCGCTCGATTCAACAATCGTCTCTACGGCATTGCCAACAATTGTTGGTGATCTTCATGGGGCTAGCCACCTGAGTTGGGTGGTTGTCGCATATTTACTTGCAACAACTGTCACAACACCACTCTGGGGAAAGCTCGGCGACCTTCACGGTCGAAAAGGATATTTCCAAGCATCAATTGTTATCTTTCTCATTGGTTCAATGCTTTGTGGATTCGCTCACAGCATGATTCAGCTTGTCCTGTTTCGTGCGTTTCAAGGATTAGGTAGTGGTGGACTAATGGTTGGAGCGCAAGCGGTGATGGCTGACGTGATTCCTCCTCGCGAGCGTGGAAAATATGCCGGTTGGTTTGGAGCAGTATTTGGAACCTCAACAATTGTTGGACCACTTCTTGGTGGCGTTCTTGTTGACTACACCTCATGGCGATGGATTTTCTTTGTCAACCTTCCATTAGGTATTGCTGCACTAGTTGCTTGTGCTGCGTACTTGCCGAGCTCAAAGGCTCGAGTACAGCACACAATTGACTATGCGGGAATCTTTACATTGAGTATTTCTGCAACAGCACTCATTCTCTTCACATCACTTGGCGGCATATCTTTCCCTTGGAGCTCATGGCGCTCAATTGCACTCGTAGGCATCGGAATTTTTGCTGCGATTGCGTGCATATTCATTGAGCGCAAATCAGTCGAACCAATTTTTGCCCCTCGTCTGTTCAAGAACAAAGTATTTCTCTCAGCATCAGCAATTGGTTTTGTAGTTGGATTTGCCATGTACGGCGCAATGGTGTTCTTGCCTCTCTACTACCAAGATGTTCGACTTATTTCTCCAACCATGTCGGGACTTCGACTCGTGCCAATGATGGCGGGACTATTTGCAACATCAATTTTTGCTGGGCAAATGGTTTCAAAGGGCATGCGGTACCGCCGATTTCCTATAACGGGTACAGCGTTAATGACACTCGGGCTTTGGCTTTTCTCGTTCATTGGTGTCAGCACTTCATCATGGTTGATTGCATTCTTCATGGTGGTCTTTGGCATGGGACTTGGACTCGTAATGCAGATCCTCACCACCGCAGTGCAGAACGCAGTGCTTCCTGAAGACATTGGTGCTGGAACTGCTGGGTCAAACTTCTTTCGCTCTATGGGCGGGTCATTCGGCACAGCTGTCTTTGGTGCGCTGTTTGCGAATCAACTTCCAAAAGCTCTCGCAGCAGATGTTCACGGACTGCCACCAGGAAGTGCGGCAACCTCTGCTTTAAGCTGGACGCCTCAGTATCTTCAACATTTGCCAACGCAAGTTTTCAACGAGATTGCTCACGCACTTTCAACGACAATCGCTGGAATGTACATCTGGTCAATTCCATTCGGACTGCTCGCGCTAGCTCTTTCCTTTACCCTGCCAGAGCTGCAGCTTCGAAAGAGCCTTACTCCACACGCTGACGAAGTACCAATGTCAACTGACGGACACATTCTGTAAGTTGCTCTAGGCAGGCATCGAAATCTTTGTCTGTTCCGTAATAAGGGTCAGCAACATCCATGTCACGTGGTCCATCAAGAAGGTTGCGCGCGAGCACCACCTGCGTTGAAGGATTCGTTAAGCGGTATTCAATGTCTCGCACGTGCTCTCGAGTCATAACAAGCACCACGTCATGGGTATCGAGGTATTCAGTACTTGCAAATTGCCCAAGGGTGCCTGGATCACTAAGACCAGCACGGTCGAGTGCCCCTCTGGCTCGTTCGTCCATTTCTTTTCCAATGTGCCAGTTCGCAGTTCCAGCACTCGTTACGTTTACGCGAGTCGCCAGCACCTCATCTTGAGAAATTAGATCTCGAAGGGCGACCTCGGCCATAGGGGAGCGACATATATTGCCGGTGCAAATAACTGCAACATTAAGAGTTTGTGAAGTCAATGTTTTCCCTAAAAAATAAAGTGGTTGAAGGCTATCGCCGCGAGGCCGTATGTGCGAAATCCTGCGCAACAAGGTACGATACATAGGAACTACTTGGAAGGAGTCGCTATGCCATTATCAGAGCACGAACAGCGGATCCTTGCCGAGCTAGAAGACTCCCTCTCAAAGCAAGACCCAAGATTTGCTGAAAAGGTTGAGCAAACAAATATCTATTCGCACGGTGGGCGCCGAGTGCGCTGGGGCGTTGCGGGATTTATTGCAGGACTCGCGCTACTGCTCGTCTTTCTTTCAACTTCGATTTTGCTTAGTCTCGCTGGTGTCGCGCTGATGTTCTTTTCAGCCGTCATTGTCGAGCGCAATGCACGATTAATGAGTCGCGCTTCATGGCGCGACATCACTCGTCCTGGACGTGGTGATGATGCTCATGCGAGTGTGGGTCCTCGAACTGACTCTCTTCGTGACTGGTTGTCACGCCAACGCCGCAGAAGCGAATGACCCTTTCCGGGGTCAGCCCAAATGCTGCCCCGTGCTTAGCGCTTGATATTGGAGCAACCAAAGTTGATGCTGGCGTTGTTTCACTTGATGGAACGATTCTTTGTCAAGAGCGACTAAGCGTCAGCGATTACAACAATGACCTCATCACACCAATTATTTCAATGCTGCAACAACTTCGAAGTGGATTTGATATTTCAACTCTTGGGGTCGGATGCGCCGGTCCAATGACCAAGGGTGGAGAAGAAGTCTCCCCACTAAACATTCCGCAGTGGCGAAATTTCCCACTTCGCTCAGTTCTCCAGCAAGAACTTGCAATCGAAGTTTTTATTGAAGGCGATGCGAGAGTGCTTGCATTAGCTGAAGGTGTTTTCGGTGCTGCTAAAAATAAAAGCTCCTATATCTCAATGGTTGTCTCCACTGGCATTGGTGGCGGAATTGTGATGAACGGAAAATTGCTCGATGGAGAAACTGGTAATGCTGGCCACGTAGGACACATCATTGTGATTCCAGATGGCAGCCTGTGCTCGTGTGGAGCCCAGGGATGCCTCGAAGCAGAAGCCTCTGGCTGGGCAATTCAGTCAAGTACTGGTACGTCTGCAAAAGATGCCGACAGCGCAACTCGTTACCGCACCGCGGATTTAGTTGGTCGTGGGATTGGAACGCTGTGTTCAGTTCTTGACATCTCAGATTGTTACGTTGCGGGCTCAGTGGCGCTTGGTTTCGGTGATGAGTTCTTTGACATTGCAACGAAATCTGCTCGTTCAATTGCAAAATTGCAATACAGCGAGGGAATTGAAATTCAGCGTTCAGGGTTGCACGACAGTGGTCCGCTACTAGGCGCCGCACTCGTAGGGTTTCGAGGTGCACAGTGAAGAAATACTGGACACCAGGTCTTGGTCGGCATCTATTTCTGCACCCTGCAGATGGCGTAGCTGTGTTACGTGCGGGGCTTCGACTCCGCAGAAAGAACTGGTGGCGTCGAGCACCATTTCTCCCGATCCCTGATGCCAAGTACTGGGAGTTTCGGATGTCAACAGTAAATGGTGTTTCGGGTGAACTGACGCCAAAAGATGTAGTTGTAGCGGCGAAATGGTCACTTCAACAACCGGTGGGGAACTAGGTTTTTCCTATGGGGCGAGTGCTTCTTCTTAACGCCACATTTGAGCCGTTGCAACTCGTCAGCGAACGACGTGCGGTGGTGTTGATGCTTGCTGGCAGAGCTGAGCCCATTGCTACTCCAGAAGAGCCAGCAGTGTGTCGCTCCGCGAGCATGGTCGTTGAGATTCCTTCAATTGTTCGTCTTCATGAGATGGTGAAGATTCCAACGAAAGTTCGAACACCACCTCTGACAAGGAGATCGCTTCTCCTTAGAGATAACAATAAGTGTGCGTACTGCCTCGAACACGCTGACACAATTGACCACGTGATTCCAAGGAGTCGTGGGGGAAAACACGAGTGGACAAATGTTGTTGCTTCGTGTCGTCATCACAACATGCAAAAGGGTGACCGCTTGATTGAAGAGATCGGTTGGTTTATGCACTTTCAACCACGTGTTCCTGACGGCCCGTGGTGGCGTTGGCGTCACGTTCCAAATCCAGATCCACTCTGGGCACCGTTTCTACCGCGCGCGTCGTGATTGAAGTTGAAGAGCTGTACGACTACGACGTTTTGCGTCGAGTTGAAGAGCCAACAATGTTTGTTGTTCGACTCGCTAAGCCCACGTTGGTGCTTGGTTCGAGTCAGTCGGCGGATCTTCTTCAATTAGAAAATCCTGCTGAATATGAAATCCGTCGAAGACGAGGCGGGGGAGGCATTGTCTTATTGCAGCCCGATGATGTTTGGGTTGACTGGTGGATCCCCTCCAGTGACGCACGATGGGTGGCTGATGTTCAAGTTGCATCTATTGCGGCTGGCAACTGGTGGAAGCTGGCGTTAGAAGAGCATCTTCTTGGTTCTCTAGTTGTGCATGAAGGCGCGCTCGAGGGAGAACAAGAACATCGCGTAGTTTGCTTCGCTGGCAAGGGACCGGGCGAGGTATTTATAGATGACAAGAAGGCAGTTGGCGTCACACAGTGGCGCGTTCGTGAAGGCACATTTCTTTCTACGGTCATTCATTCCCAAGACTCTTCAGGAGTCCTAAACGTTTTGAAGCGTCAACCTAAGGGGCTCTTAGGTGCCATTGCACACCACACCCTGGACTCCATTGGAGTGAAAGACCCTGAAGAATTACTAAGGGATTTGGCCGAAATCAGTGGTCCTTGGCTGGTCCGCCAGCTCTACCTAAGCGCCTAAAAAGCTTCTCAAAAAAGCCTTGTTTTGCCTCCTCTGGTCCCTTCACGCCCTAGGCCAAAAGTCCTTTAAGAACCTGCAAAAAAAAGGGTGAAAAGTGGCTCGATTTGCCACAATGTGGAGACATGTGGTGTAATGTGGAACGAAGTGGGGGCAAGTGGTGACTCATTAGGTGGAGGACCGGGATGCTTAGTTTTGTTGGCCAGTTTCAGCACACGCTGGATGCAAAAGGTCGACTCATCCTGCCCGCAAAGTTTCGCTCTGAATTTGAACGTGGCGGACACCTAAGTCCAAACGATGAACAGTGTGTTGCACTCTGGACACCTGGCGAGTTTGATCGTCGAGCAGCTGAGATGCGCTCGAGTGAAAAAAATGGTGGAGCTGAAGAGCGCCGACTACTTCGCTACTGGGCTGGTCAATCTTCTGATGCTGAATTCGACAAACAAGGTCGATTCGCTGTGCCACCAGCCGTACGCGAATACGCGAACCTCGTTGATGAAGTCTTGATCGTTGGTGTGCTTGATCACATCGAACTTTGGAATCCAGACATCTACAACCAGATGGTTAATTCAGCGGAAGAGATCTTTAAGCAAGGCAGAAATTAGTGAGAGGGGATTACAAGCAGTACCGGCCGCGGACCATGCGCAGCCTTTCAATCGTTAGAACAGGAGAGGAC
>CAINVQ010000180.1 GCA_903854175.1 uncultured Actinomycetes bacterium
GGGGACGCTGCCGTAAAGGTTGTCCCCGTTCGTCATTTTGGTAGGTGGGTTGCTAGTTTCTTTGCTGTCGTTTTGGTGGCGATGCTCGTCCACACTCTCCTATCAAAAATTCCTAATGGACAAGTTGCTTGTCATACCCTCAACTCTGTTCGAACCTGTCACAACGTTGTCAACTGGAGGTTCAGCTGGGACGTAGTGTTCCACTACTTCACTGTTTCAGAAATTCTTCAGGGGCTTGGTCGCACACTGCTGTTAACGGTGATCTCAATGACAATTGGGATCACACTTGGTGTCACCATTGCAATAATGCGCCTCTCGGAAAGCCGTCTGCTCTCTGCGACTGCGTGGAGCTACACCTGGTTCTTTCGCGGGACACCGGTCTACGTTCAGCTAATTTTCTGGTTCAACATTGCGGCGATCTTCCCATTGATCACCCTCGGTGTTCCATTCACTCACATCACGTTCTTCCATCTCGATACGGTTACGTTCTTCACTCCATTCACCGCGGGAGTAATTGGACTCGGGCTCAACGAAGGCGCCTACATGTCGGAAATCGCTAGAGCTGGTCTCATTGCAGTTGATGAAGGGCAAATAGAAGCCGCAAGTTCAATTGGTATGACTAAGTCACAAACACTTCGCCTCGTGGTCCTGCCTCAGGCAATGCGCGTAATAATCCCACCTACCGGTAATGAAGTTATCTCAATGTTGAAGACCACGTCTCTCGTAAGTTCAATTGGAGTAATCGATTTGCTCGGTGCAGCACAGAATATTTACTCCGCTACGTATCAAGTAGTGCCAATGCTTATCGTCGCCAGTCTTTGGTATTTAGTTGTAACAACAATTCTTTCAATCGGACAGTTCTACCTGGAGCGCCACTACGCCAAGGGAGCACTTCGTACTCCTCCTCCAACACCAATTCAACGAATTAGAAGTGACGTCCGAGGCATTATGTCTAAGTTTCGAACACCTCGTCCAGCAAAGGAGCCTCGATGACTTCTCCTATGGTGAGCGCTAAAGGCGTAACGAAGTCCTACGGTGCAGTTGATGTGCTTCGTGGGGTGAATCTTGAAGTTGCGCGTGGTGAAGTCACATGTCTTATTGGTCCATCTGGATCGGGCAAGAGCACACTGCTTCGCTGCATCAATCACTTAGAAAAACACGATGCTGGCGAACTGCGTGTCGATGGCGAGCTCGTTGGCTACGAAGCACGTGGTGGAAAGCTCTACGAAAGAAATGACAAGCAGATTTGTTCTGAGCGCGCGCAAATTGGAATGGTCTTTCAGCGTTTTAATCTTTTTGCCCACATGAATGTTCTTGACAACATCACGGTTGGGCAAATAAAGGTAAAAGGGCTATCGGAAGATATCGCAGTTGAAAAAGCTCGCATACTTCTTGAACGCGTAGGGCTGAGCGGAAAAGAAGCGAACTATCCGAGCCAGCTCTCAGGTGGACAGCAGCAGCGCGTAGCGATTGCCCGTGCGCTTGCCATGGAACCAAAGCTCATGTTGTTCGATGAACCAACATCAGCGCTCGATCCGGAACTTGTTGGTGAAGTACTTGACGTAATGAAGGACTTGGCTAGGTCAGGCATGACCATGGTTGTTGTGACGCACGAGATGAACTTCGCTCGCGAAGTTGCAAATTCTGTCTATTTCTTA
>CAINVQ010000181.1 GCA_903854175.1 uncultured Actinomycetes bacterium
CAACTCTGAGGAGTTGAGAATTAAGCGTTGGCCTTACGACGAACTGGCTTAATGATTTTTCCTGAGCGCAGGCATCCGGTGCAGACGTTCACGCGCTTAGGAGTTCCGCCAACAAGTGCCTTTACGCGCTGGATGTTTGGATTCCAACGGCGCTTGGTACGGCGGTGGGAGTGTGAGACGTTCATGCCGAATGACGGCTTCTTACCGCAGATTTCGCAGACTGATGCCATGATGAACTTTCTCCTTTTTCCCGGCCGCTGCGCTCGCAGAGGTCGGTGTAAACCGAATGTCCATTGTAGCATCGCTAGCAATGACCTTGTCCACCGTGCTGACCGCTAACGACCTGCGAGCCACTATTTCCACGTTTGCCGAGCTTTTACGCTCGCACAAAGAGGTCATCAATCGCCTGAATGTTTATCCCGTCCCCGATGGAGACACCGGCACAAACATGACCCTCACCATTGAGTCAGTGGTCGCTGAGATGGCTGAGCTCGAAGAGGACGCATCAATTGAACTTGTCTGCAAGGCAATTTCTCACGGATCACTCATGGGTGCTCGCGGTAACTCTGGTGTGATTCTTTCGCAACTGCTCAGAGGACTTGTTGAAAAATTTCCTGGTGCCAAAGAAGTCACACCTGAACTTCTTGTCGAGTCACTTGAACACGCTGACGTACTTGCACGTCAAGCTGTAGCTCGCCCTATTGAAGGAACCATTCTTTCTATTGCTCGTGCATCCGCCGAAGGCGCACGAGCGGCTCTCGGGTCAATGACGGAAGTTGTAAGAGGTGCGAGAGATAACGCAACTACTGCACTCGCGTATACGCCCGAGCAACTTCCAGTTCTAAAGCAAGCTGGTGTTGTTGACTCTGGTGGCACTGGGCTACTTCTCTTGATGGATGCGTTCTGTCATGTAGTTGCGAGTGACACACTTCCGATTGCTCCTCCAGTTGAATCAATTGAAGTAAACGTTCACGAAGAAGTGGCCTTCCATGCAGAAGGTGATATTTCCGATCTTCGCTATGAGGTCATGTACTTGCTGGACGCTGATGATTCCAAGATGACAGCGTTCCGTGAAGTGTGGTCAGGTATTGGTGACTCCATTGTGATTGTTGGAGGCGACGGTCTCTATAACTGCCACATCCACACTGACGACATTGGCGCATCGATCGAAGCTGCCCTTGACGCCGGACGGCCACGAGAGATCAGAGTTACCGACCTCAACGAACAAGTCATTGAAGAGCGCTGGGTTCGAGAAGGCAGCTCAGAACAAGAAGAGGAAACAACCCCGCCGCCAACTACGTCAGTAGTCGCAGTTGTAGCGGGTGAAGGCGTTGGAAGAATTTTTCGGTCCCTCGGTGTTCGCGTTCTCGTAAAGGGCGGACAGTCAATGAACCCTTCTACGCAAGACCTCGTTAATGCTGTTAACGCAACTGGGTCAAGAGAAGTTGTTCTACTACCAAACAACAAGAACATTCGCCCTGTTGCAGAGCAAGTAGCTGGGCTAGTTGATCAACACGTAACCGTTGTTCCAACTAATTCAATTGTTGAAGGTTTTGCTGCGCTTCTTTCCTACGACCCAGATGCCAGTGCCGCAGAGAATAAAGCAGCGATGGCATCTTCAGCAGAACACGTGATTGCGGCTGAAGTCACTCAAGCAGTGAGAGATACAACTACTAACGCTGGGCAAGTTCGAGTTGGTGACTGGATTGGGCTCAGTGCCGAAGGCGTCCTTTCAATTGCTGACTCCATTGCAACCGCTAGCTCGAAGCTTCTTTCGGTACTTATTACAAACAATCATGAACTAGTAACAATTATTGAGGGCGATGGCTCAACGCCCGCCAACACCCGTCGCATCACAGATTTCTTGACACAAGAATTTCCTGAAATAAGTGTGGAAGTTCACCACGGTGGTCAGCCGCTCTATCCGTACTATTTCGGTATCGAGTGAGCGACGCGGCGCAGCGCCGATTGCGTCAGCTGAATGACGTTGAAGTTGCCAAACTGCGACATGTCGGAGAAAAGCGCACCGCTGCACTGAGTTCAATCGGTATTGAAAGTGTTTTTGATTTACTCACGGTATATCCGCGTCGCTACATAGACCGGACCAAAAGAGTCGACCTCAGTGATCTCTCCGTTGGAGAAGAAGCAGCAGTGTTTGGCGAAGTGAAAAAAATCAGCAGTCGTCGCACTAAACAAGGCAAAGTCATGGTGGAGGCAACCGTTAGCGATGACGGTGATTCATTCAAGGTTGTCTTCTTTAATCAGCCATGGCGTGACAAGCAACTACCAGTCGGTGTCCAAGCACTTTTCTTTGGAAAAGTAACTGACTACAAAGGTCAGCGACAAATGACGAATCCTGTGGTTGACGTAATTGTTGGAGCCACTGGTATTGAGCGTGATGCATCTCGCGTTGGTCGTGTTGTTCCGATTTATCCATCTTCAGGTAAAGCCGGTCTTACGAGTTGGGAAATTGGAGGGTTTATAGAAGAGTCACTTCGACGAGCTGGCCCACTTCTTGATCCTGTTCCAACTGCATCGCTCACAAAGTTCGGCCTAATTGACCGCACGGCATCCATATGGGGGATTCACCTTCCAGGAGAGCTAAGCGATGTTGCACCAGCGCGTCGTCGACTTGCCTTTGACGAACTACTTCGACTCCAGCTCCTGCTCGCGCTTCGACGACGCAAACTTGAAATGACTTCTGCAGGGATCGCTCATCCAATTGGTGAATACGACTTGAGTGTCTCACCGGGAGCGCTGAGGGATCCCTCATCATCGCTTGTTCGTCAATTTCTCGGTGGCCACAGATTTGAATTAACCGGAGCCCAGAGAAGAGTCCTTCACGAAATTGCGAGTGATATGTCTTCGCCAATGCCAATGCACCGACTGCTTCAGGGAGACGTTGGTTCAGGAAAAACAGTTGTAGCTCTCACCGCGCTTCTCGCAGCGATTGATGGCGAAAGGCAAGGGGCATTAATGGCTCCAACGGAAGTACTCGCAGAACAACACGTGGCATCTATTCGTAGAGACCTCGAAGGTCTCACCAAGAATGATCAAGCAGTTCTTGGCGGGGTTCGACCTCTCTCAATTCAGCTGCTCTCTGGAAAGCTTCGCGCCAAAGAACGGCAATTCGTTATTGACGGACTTCTCGATGGGTCAATTGATTTAGTTGTTGGGACACACGCGCTGCTCACTGATGATGTTCGCTTTAAAGCACTTGGCGCTGTTGTAATTGATGAGCAGCACCGGTTTGGTGTTGAACAAAGAGCAGCACTTCGCGAAAAGGGTCGTGAACGCTCGCTAGAACAAGCGGACCCTGATCTCTTGGTCATGACTGCAACACCAATTCCACGCACCGCGGCAATGGTGTTATTCGGCGATCTTGATCGATCAGTGCTCGATGAGATGCCCGGAGGAAGACTTCCCATTAAGACTCAGTGGTCTAACACTGATGAAGCAGTTGCTGCTTGCTGGCAGCACGTGCGTGATGAAGTTGCCCAGGGAAGACGGGCATACGTTATTTGCCCATTAGTAGAGGGCACAGAAAAAATTGAAGCGACGAGTGCCGTCGAAGAACGAAATCGATTAGCACTAGAAGAACTTCGAGGTCTGAGCGTTGGTCTCTTACATGGTCAGATGAAGAGTCAAGAAAAAGAACAGATCATGCAAGAGTTTCGCAATGGAGATATTCAGGTCCTCGTTGCAACGGTGGTTATTGAAGTTGGCGTTGATGTGCCTGAAGCAAGCGTGATTGTTATTGAAGATGCATGGCGATTTGGGCTTGCTCAACTTCACCAGCTGCGAGGTCGCGTAGGTCGAAGTGATAATCAGAGCTTCTGTTACGTACTTGGCACGCCTCCAAGTGAAGATGGACAAAAACGAATTGAAGCACTCGTGAGCTCAAATGATGGATTTGCACTCGCTGAGATTGACCTCGACATTAGAGGTGAGGGAACACTCCTTGGTTCTCGCCAGCGTGGCAGAAGTGATTTGCAACTGGCATCGCTTAAAAATGACGAGGATCTTCTGATTGCTGCCCAAGAAGTTGCTACGTCAATGGTTACTTCAAATGGACTTGAGGGTGAGCCAGAAATGGTTGATGAACTTCGCCTTTTCATTGACCAAGAAGAAGCCGACTTCCTATTTAAGTCATAGTCTCAAAAAGCGCCTACCCTTAGAGGGTGCGCGTAATTGGTGGAACAGCTCGAGGACGAGCGTTAAAGGCAAAAATTCCGCCATCGGTGCGTCCAACAACGGACTTCGCTCGAGAAGCAATTTTCTCAATGCTCGAAAGTCGCGGCGGACTGTACGACTTAGTTGTTGCTGATCTCTACTGCGGTACTGGTGCAATGGGCATCGAAGCACTTTCTCGTGGTGCCGCCAAGGTTTATTTTGTTGACTCAGATCCTGAATGCTTGGCCGCTGCAAAATTCAACCTCGAACCACTTAACCTCGAAGGTGAGGCAGTTTTCATTAGATCCACGTTGCCAGTGTGGCAGCCACCAAGTGACCTAGACCTCATACTGGCCGACCCCCCATATGGCCCCATTGATTTGCCTGGGGTTTTGAAAGATGTAACCGCAACAAGGGCTGTCATTGAGAATGATCGCCATATGGATGCGCCAGAGGGATGGATCGTTGCGAAAACCAAGCGATACGGCACTACGCTCGTAACGTTGTTAGAAACACAGGAAGGTGAAGGCGAATGACCACAGTTGGACTAATTCCTGGATCATTCGATCCTTTCCATAACGGACACCTTGAAGTGGTGGAGCGCGCCTCTCACATTTTCGATGAAATCGTAGTCGCCGCAATTCGTAATCCACAGAAGTCCGAAGCCCTCTTTGACCTTGATGAGCGTCGCGACATGATTGTTGAATCATGTGCTCACATTAAAAATGTAAGTGTTGTTTCGATTGCAACCCTGCTTGTAAACGTTGCTCGTGATGTAAACGCCACGGCAATTGTTAAAGGACTGAGAGCAGTTTCTGACTTTGAGAGTGAACTACAAATGGCTCAAATGAACCGTTCGCTATCGGGCGTTGAAACACTCTTTATTCCAACAAGTTCAAGTCACTCGTTTATTGCATCAAAGCTGTTGCGTGAAGTAGCTCGCTATGGTGGAGACGTCGCAGCATTTGTTCCAGCCAACGTAAAGAAGCAACTCGATATTAAGTTTCCAAAGGGGTCATAATGACATCATTTGAGGACTACAACTTGGGCGATGATTTTTTGCAACCCGAGGGTAATCACGTTCGTCGCGACATTGAAGCTGACCTACGAGAGCTTGAAGAAATAATCACTCACGCCAAGCAGATGCCGCTATCGAGCTCTGCGCTTGTTCAGCGTGAAGAAGTGCTCGCAATTATCCAGGACGCGCTCAATAACCTTCCTGAAGAAATTCGCCAAGCCCGTTGGGCACTTCGCGACCGTGAAGAACTCATGGCTACTGAGCAGCAAAAGGCTCAGCAGCTAATGGATCAAGTGCGTGCTGAAGCCGCACGCATGGTTGACAAAACAGAAATTGTTCGCCAGTCAAGAATTCAAGCTGACAAAATTATTTCTGATGCGCAAGCAACCGCTCGCAAGATGATCAACGAAGCTGAAGACTTTATTGATGGCAAGCTCGGTGGTTTTGAAATTGTTCTTGATCGACTCCTACGTACCGTGAAGTCTGGTCGTGAGCGAATGGGTGCGCAAGGAATGCCACTTTCACTCGCCGGTGAAGAGCCAGGGCCAGATGAATTCTTCATGCCACCACCTGCACAACCCGCGCTAAGTGAAGACTCTTTCGAAGAGACATATGAAACACGTCAGTCCCACTTCGATCAGGATTCCTTTTAACGATCGTGGCATCATCATTTCTCGTCCCAGTGGCGTTGCTCCTACACGACGTTCCGTCATCAATTGACATCTCGATCAATGCTCCATTCGATGAGAAGAAGGAATTCCTTCCTCGTGGTCGAGCTGAAACCGATGTTGATAGCGACGCAGAGCTAAAGATCAATGTCAAGCTGCAGAGCTTTAGCGGTGGGCTTCACGCACGCGGTGAGGTGGAAGCTCCCTGGCACGGCATTTGTCGCAGGTGCTCTATTGAGGTTCTTGGCGTTTCCAAGGTCACAGTCAGCGAGCGATTCGTTGACGAACGTGCTCCCGGAGATGAAGATGCCTACTTAATCGAGAACGATTTTGTTGACTTAGCGCCGATGGCCCATGATGCGATTCTTCTTGATTTGCCCCTTGCCCCGCTCTGCAAAGAGGACTGCAAGGGACTATGTCCGTACTGTGGAATCGACCGAAATGAAGCCACTTGCGAGT
This sequence comes from uncultured Actinomycetes bacterium, assembly GCA_903854175.1. Next base: position 6,319 of record CAINVQ010000181.1, read on the forward strand.
GTCAGGGCCCAGTAGACCCGCGCTGGGCTACACTAGACAACCTGCGATTCATTGACCTTCCGTCAAGTGAGTCCGAAGAAAATTGACGGCAAACACCGTTAACGTTGAAAGAGAAGATCGATGCAAGTTCCAAAGAGGAAGACCAGTAAAGCCAAGGGGCGCTCACGCCAAGCTGCTGCATGGCGTCTCGACCGTCCTTCACGCTCTGTATGCCCTCAGTGTGCAACTTCTAAGTTGCCACACATCGTGTGCCCTAACTGCGGTTGGTACAAGGGTCGCGTAGCAAGATC
>CAINVQ010000182.1 GCA_903854175.1 uncultured Actinomycetes bacterium
GGAAAGTCTGTCTATCTGCCTGCTGGTGTCGCCCATGGTTTTTGTGTCACGAGTGAAAATGCTTCACTTGCATACCTCCTTTCATCACCGTTTAATGCTCCTTTGGAGCTTGAGATAAACCCCATGGACTCTGATCTCAACATTGCATGGCGAATTCATGGGGAACCGATTTTGAGTGAGAAAGATGCGAAGGCTCCGTCGCTCAGTGATCGCCTAGGAGCAGGGCAACTCCCCAAGTATTAAAAGCCTTGCATTTGGCCAAAACGCCAGTCATTGCTAGCGTTATGAGTGTGAGTACTGCTCCTCTGCGCCTCGTTACACCTGAAGATCACTCGGTGATAATTCAAACGTCAAGCAAAGTCCCACGTATTGAATCCGAAGGCGAACTGCGCTCGATTTTGTCTGGTCTATCTGGTGTTGATTCAGTCGGCGCAGAAGCACGTATAGCGAAACTTTCAACTCGCTCAATAAAGAAATCAACCAAGATGGCCGCACTCGATCTGGCTATTTCAATGGTGGACTTAACAACATTGGAAGGCGCAGACACACTCGGCAAAGTCACGTCACTTTGCACGAAGGCCATGCGTCCAAGTCCAATGGATCTCTCTGTCCCTTCAGTTGCTGCGGTCTGTGTATACCCAGACCTTGTTGCTCATGCACGCTCAGTTCTAAAAGGCTCACCAGTCGCGGTCGCTGCTGTTGCAACAGCATTTCCTTCAGGACGTGCTTCGTTGAATGTGAAGCTACTGGATGTACGTGAAGCAGTTGCGAACGGCGCAGATGAAATTGACATGGTCATTGACCGTGGGGCTTTCTTGTCGGGAAGAATCGGTCAGGTTTACGAAGAAATTCTTGCGGTGAAGCAAGCGTGTGGGACTGCGCACTTAAAAGTGATTCTTGAAACTGGTGAGCTCGTCACATACGACAATGTTCGAAAAGCAAGTTGGATTGCCATGCTTGGCGGAGCTGACTTTATTAAGACTTCAACTGGGAAGGTTCCAGTTGCCGCAACTCAGCCAGTTGCACTTGTAATGCTTGAAGCAGTCCGTGATTTCGCTGAAACAACTGGTCATATTGTTGGTGTGAAGGTTGCCGGTGGCATTAGAACGTCTAAGGACGCGATTAAGTACTTAGTAATTGTGAATGAAACCGTAGGATCGACATGGCTGACCCCTGATTTATTCAGGTTCGGCGCATCGTCACTTCTTAATGATTTATTGATGCAACGCCTTAAGCAGCAGCGCGGAGCGTACGTTCGCCCCGATGAATTCAGTGGGGACTGACATGACAGATAAAAATCTTCCTAATTCAAAACTTGGATCTCTTGCTTACGACCCAGCGCCAGAGTCGGCCTCAATTGCAAAACTTAAATCCAGTTATGGCTTGTTCATCAACGGCAAGTTCACTGATCCTTCGAAGCACGAGCAATTTGAAACCATCAATCCTGCAACTGAGCAGCGCTTGGCGTCAATCAGCCAGGGGAGTGCAGCTGATATTGATAAAGCTGTAAAAGCTGCGCGCAAGGCGTACGACAATGTTTGGTCGAAGACAACTGGTGCTGAACGTGCGAAGTATCTCTACCGGATAGCTCGAATCATTCAAGAACGTTCACGAGAGCTCGCAGTTGTAGAAACTCTTGACAATGGAAAACCAATTCGAGAATCTCGTGATGTCGATATTCCACTTGCGGCTGCGCACTTCTTCTATTACGCAGGCTGGGCTGACAAGCTCGAGCATGCAGGATTTGGTAATAATCCAAAGCCAATTGGTGTCGCGGGACAGATCATCCCTTGGAACTTTCCATTGATGATGGCAGCGTGGAAGCTTGCCCCCGCACTGGCTGCAGGTAATACCTGTGTTTTAAAGCCAGCGGAGACAACCCCATTAAGTGCACTGATACTTGCTGAAATTCTTCAGCAGGCGGGGCTCCCCGATGGTGTTGTCAATATCGTTACTGGCGATGGCGCAACGGGATCGGCACTTGTTGATCACCCTGGCGTTGACAAGATTGCGTTTACGGGATCAACCGGTGTTGGTCGTCTCATTCAACAGCGTGTCGCCACAAGTCACAAGCGTCTCACCTTGGAACTCGGTGGCAAGGGCGCAAACATTGTCTATGAAGATGCACCAATTGATGAAATGATCGAAGGCATCATTGACGGCATCTTCTTTAACCAGGGCCACGTTTGCTGTGCGGGCTCACGACTACTGGTTCAAGAATCAATTGCTGATGATGTACTACGCAGATTGGTGCGACGTGTTGAGCAGCTGCGTGTTGGTGACCCTATGGACAAGAACACTGACGTCGGGGCAATTAACTCAGCCGAACAATTAAGTCGCATTAATGAACTTGTTTCCTACGGTGAACAAGAAGGAGCTACGAGGTATTCGAGCTCATGTGAACTTCCAAAGAAGGGCTACTGGTTCGCGCCAACAGTGTTCGCCGACGTTTCTCAGTCTCATCGAATCGCTCGAGAAGAAATCTTTGGTCCTGTACTTTCTGTTCTTACCTTTAGGACTCCTGAAGAAGCTATTACCAAAGCAAATAACACTAACTACGGCCTCGCGTGCGGAGTCTGGAGTGAGAAGGGAAGTAGAACGCTGTGGACGGCAGAGCGTCTACGCGCTGGTGTTGTTTGGGCGAATACGTATAACAAGTTTGACCCTACGAGTCCTTTCGGCGGCACCCGCGCATCTGGATTTGGTCGTGAAGGGGGAAAGCACGGACTGGAGGCGTACCTAAATGTCTGATCGCCTCGATGTACGAAAAACCTACAAACTACTTATCAATGGAGCTTTTCCTCGATCAGAGTCAGGCCGCAGCTACGAAGTAACAAGCTCTAAGGGTGAGTTTCTTGCCAATGTGGCACAAGGGTCAAGAAAAGATATTCGTGACGCAGTAGTTGCAGCACGCGCAGCACAGTCAAAGTGGTGGTCGCTAAGTGCTTACAACCGTGGTCAAGTTATTTACCGACTTGCTGAAATGGCGGAGTCGCGTCGTGACGAACTTGTTGACTTTGTGAAGTTGAGCGAAGGCGTGAAGAGTGAAGTTGCAAAAGCAACAGTGGACAAGGCCATCGACAAGATTGTTTGGTATGCCGGATGGACAGACAAGATCTCACAAGTTCTTGGTGGAGCCAATCCAGTTGCTGGTCCGTTCTATAACTTCTCAGTTCCAAAGCCCTCAGGCGTAATTGCGGTCATTGCACCTCAAGATTCTTCTTTTGAAGGTTTTGTCGAAACGGTGATTGCTCCAATCGCTGCTGGCAATGCTGTTGTTGTACTGGCCAGTGAGAAGCGCCCAATCCCAGCAATTTTGTTAGGTGAAATGACCGCCACTTCAGATTTTCCTGCTGGTGTGCTCAACATAATTACTGGAATCACAGAAGAGATTGCGTCTGGTCTCGCATCACACGAAGACATTGATGGAATAGACCTTGAAGGAGTGAGCGAGCCATTCGCTGACGAACTTTCATTCTTGGCAGCTGGTTCAATTAAGCGTGTACTTCGTCCAAAGGGTAAAACTCCTAAGAACTCAATTCACCGCCTACGTGCCTTTGTGGAAACTTCCACTGTGTGGCACACGATTGGACAGTAATGACAAATGCATACGAACTAGCACGACGCGCAGGTGAAGAACTTCGTATTAAGTCAGGCGTAGATTCATATGACATTGCTGTTGTGCTTGGTTCTGGATGGAAAGAAGGCGCTGATGCGCTCGGCACTCCATTAAGTGCGGTGAAGTCTTCAACGTTGAGTGGGTTTGTTCCACCAACTGTTGCTGGTCACAGCGGTCAGTTGCTTTCAGTAAAAGTTGGGGACAGAAATGTTCTGCTGGTATCTGGACGTGTACACCTTTATGAAGGCAATACTGCCGATCAAGTAGCTCACCCCGTTCGAACTGCAATTATCGCTGGAGCCAAAAAGATTGTTCTTACTAATGCGTGTGGAGGGATTGATCCAGCCAAGAGGCCAGGAACTGTCGTTGTAATTCGCGACCACATCAATCTCACCGCTACGTCTCCAATGGAGGGAAACTCTCCTCCAGAAAGCTATGGCTCTCGATTTGTTGACCTGACTGATCTCTACAGCGCACGCCTGCGCTCTGTCGTTGCTAAAGCGGCCCCAGAGCTCACAGAAGGCGTTTATGCCGGGTTTAGGGGGCCACACTATGAAACCCCTGCCGAGATAACAATGGCTAAAACAATGGGTGCATCGCTCGTAGGTATGTCGACTGTTCTCGAAGCAATTGCGGCTCGTCACCTGGGAGCTGAAGTACTTGGACTGAGTCTCATCTCTAACTTTGCTGCAGGGGTTACCGACGAACCACTTAATCATCTTGAAGTTCTTGAAGCTGGTCAAAAAGCTGCGGCTTCACTCGGAACACTTCTTGCTCGCTTACTACCGGTCTTGTGAACGAAGAACTAGCTAAACGAGTTACTGCATGGATTGATCTCGATCCTGATTCGCATGATCGCTCAACGCTTCAAAAGCTCCTGTCAGATGGTGATGAACAAGAACTCCGACGTCGCTTTGACTCTCCACTGACTTTTGGTACCGCCGGTCTTCGCGGACCAGTGATGGCTGGTCCTGCAGGTATGAACAGGCTTACTGTTCGAAGAGCGACACAAGGTGTAATTCGTTGGCTTCAAGAACTGGGGATAGACCCAGCAAGAGGAGTTGTTGTAGGTCGCGATGCTCGTCATGGCTCCGAAGAGTTCAATGATGAAGTTGTCGCTGTACTACTTGGAGCAGAGTTCAGAGTGTACGAAATGAATTCACCACTACCAACCCCATATGTTGCAGCAGCGGTAAAGGCACTGAACGCAGCAGCGGGCATCATGATTACTGCGAGCCACAACCCACCAAATGACAATGGGTACAAACTTTATGCGAGCGATGGTTCACAAATCATTGCTCCGAATGATGAAATGGTCGAACGGTTTGCGAGTGAGTCTCAAACCCCAGCGCTAGCTGAACGCACCAGTGAGCATCACTTCAGAGTCCCGAGTGAAGTCATTGCCAATTATCAGAGTCACATGCTGTCGAGATTCTCAATAAAAGGCGGCAGCACGCTTCGAATTACGTACACGCCACTTCATGGTGTTGGCGGAGACGCAATGATGACGCTCTTTCGCGCCGCTGGGTATTCGCAAGTGTCAGTTGTAACTGAACAATATGAACCAGATGGGAACTTTCCAACGCTGGCCTTCCCTAATCCTGAAGAGCCCGGTGCACTTGACCTCGCTATTGCGACGGCTGACTCGGTTGGCTCTTCACTCATTATTGCCAACGACCCAGACGCTGACCGTTTAGGAGTTGCTGTAAAAAACAGTGAAGGCTGGCGCATTCTTCGAGGCGACGAAATTGGTTGGCTACTTGGATCAGCACTAATGCCTGATGCTGCTTCGTCAGGACAGTGTGTAGCTACAACGATTGTTTCATCAACGCTGCTTTCAAAAATTGCCAGGTCACATGGTGTGCCTTGTTCAACAACATTGACCGGATTCAAGTGGATTGCTAGAGGAGCGCGAGACAAGCAACTCGCATTTGGCTACGAAGAAGCACTTGGATATGGCGTGGATCCTTCTGTAGGTGACAAGGACGGTTTATCTGCCGCGCTCGCACTATGTCGCATAGCCAATGAAGTAGCGAATGAAGGCAAAACACTTCTAGATGTTCTTGATGAAATTGAATCTAAGTATGGAGTTCATGCAGGATCTCAAATTTCTCTTCGATCTGATGACATTTCTAGAATCACCGCTGCAATGCAGAACTTGCGTGCAAATCCACCCGCAACCATTTCAGGTTTTGAAGTAACAGCAATTACGGACTACGCGAACGGCTTTGAAAACCTCGCACCGTCAGATTGTCTGAGTTTTCAGCTTTCTGGATCAGACCGAGTCGTTGTTCGTCCATCAGGTACTGAAGCAAAATTAAAGGTCTATATCGAAGTCGTGCGAGAAATTATTGGTGATGTTGCATCAACTCGTAAAAGTGCAAATGAAATCGTTAACACTATTGGCACGTATGTAACAGAGCTATTAGCCCTTTGAGTGCAGGTCGGCGTAGCCGGGCTTAATAACTGTATTAATCATCTCGAGACGCTTATCGAATTGGTAGAACGCACTCTTAGCTGCATTAAGTGTTAGCCACTCCATATCTTTTAGAGTCCAACCAAATGTTGAAGCGCATGCATCAAATTCACTACTAAGTGAAATTCCACTCATAAGTCGGTTGTCAGTATTTAGAGTGACACGAAATTTAAGTTGCTTTAGTAATTCAATTGGGTGCTTAGCTATTGACTCTGCGGCACCAGTGTGAACATTTGAAGTTGGACAAAGCTCCAATGGGATGCGACAGTCTCGTACGTAACTGGCGAGTCGACCTAATTCAAAGTTGTCTCCAACCTTTTTAATGTCATCAACAATGCGCACACCATGTCCAAGGCGCTCAGCATTACAAAATTGAACTGCTTCCCAAAGTGAAGGAAGACCAAATGCCTCTCCTGCATGGATTGTTACGTGAAAATTCTCACGCTGAATGAGATGAAATGCATCGATGTGTTCTGTCGGTGGAAAGCCATCTTCAGGGCCAGCAATATCGAATCCGCAAACACCTTCGTCACGCCACCTAACTGCCAACTCAGCAATCTCAACACTGTTTTGCGCAGATCTGATTGCTGAAAGCAGCGTGCGGACAATAATTCGGTGGCCTTCTGCTTTTGCTTGTGCCGCTCCTTCATTGAATCCAGTTAGTACTGCTTTCACAACTTCATCAAGAGTGAGACCTTGGTTGGTGTGTAGTTCAGGAGCAAAGCGAATTTCTGCGTAGACAACACCATCCCTAGCAAGGTCGAGGGCACATTCCGCTGCAATACGCTCGAGGTGAGCCTTAGTTTGCATAACCGCAGTGGTGTGAGCAAAACCTTCTAGGTAGCGAACGAGGTCACTGCCTGGCGCATCAGCAATAAACCATTTCTTTAGGACTTCTGCGTCGTCAGTTGGGAGTGAATAACCAATCTCTTTAGCTATTTCTAGGATTGTTGATGGGCGAAGACCGCCATCAAGGTGGTCGTGCAGAAGAACTTTTGGCGCCTGCTTGATTACTTCGAGTGATAGTTGAGTAGATGCCATCACCTAAGGCTACTTACTTATACGCTCCAAAAGCAATGGGCGAATGTTCACTGCATTGTCTCCAAGCGTTACTGCGCTCGTAATTGTTTCTCGACCTCGAGCTAAATGCTCAACGTCGTCGGCATGAAGCTCAAAAAGTGGCTGTCCTTTTTCGACGTGCTCACCTTCTCTAACAAGAGTCATGACACCGGCAGCTGCGCTAACTGGATCTTCTTTGCGAGCTCGTCCAGCTCCGAGTCTCCATGCAGCAATCCCAACTGTGAGCGCATCAATAGACTGAACAATGCCAGAAGTTGATGCGGTGACTAGTTCACGCTGCTTCGCAATGGGCATGGCAACATCGGGGTCACCACCTTGGGCCTTAATCATTTGACGGTACACCTCAAAGGCTGAACCATCATCAAGTTTGCTCGCTGGGTCAACATCAATGCCGACGAGCTGCAACATTTCACGTGCCAGAGCCAGCGTTAGCTCTCTCACATCGCTTGGTCCTTGACCCTGAAGAACTTCTACGGACTCTGTTACCTCGAGCCCGTTTCCGGCTGCTCGCCCCAGTGGTGCATCCATTGAGGTGATTTGAGCGACGGTAGCGACACCATGCTCCGTTCCAAGGCGAACCATGGTTTCAGCGAGGATGAGTGCCTTCGCGTGGTCTTGCATAAAAGCGCCACGTCCTGTTTTTACATCTAGAACCAGGGCGTCAGTTCCTTCGGCGATCTTCTTGCTCATAATCGATGAAGAGATAAGCGGCACTGAAGCGACGGTTCCCGTTACGTCTCGAAGCGCGTAGAGGCGTCGGTCAACTGGTGCGAGGCCTTGTCCGGCGGCACAAATAACTGCGCCGACAGATTCAAGCTGTTCGCGAACCTCATCGTTGGAGAGAAAGGCACGCCAGCCCGGAATGGCTTCGAGTTTGTCTAGAGTCCCACCAGTGTGGCCGAGTCCTCGCCCGGAAAGCTGTGGGACAGCTGCGCCACATGATGCAACAAGAGGAGCAAGGATGAGCGAAATTTTGTCTCCAACACCTCCTGTCGAGTGCTTATCAACTGTTGGTCGTGATAGCCCCTTTAGGTTGAGACGTTCCCCTGAAGCGATCATTTGATCTGTCCAGATCCCAAGTTCTTTTGGGTTCATGCCATTAAAGAAAATTGCCATCAGCAAAGCCGACATCTGCTCTTCAGCTACTTCACCATTCAAATATGCGTTAAGAATCCAAGTAATTGATTCGTCACTAAGTACATCGCCATCACGTTTTGCAATGATGATGTCAACTGCTGAAAATGAACTCATGAATTTCTCCGAACTCCGAGATCATCTGGCCCGAATGCACCTGGCAGAAGTTCACCGAGGAGCAGTGGGTTTTTGCCCTCACCAGCATCAATTTGTAGTTCGTTTCCACCATGTTCAAAGAGAAGCTGACGGCAACGCCCGCATGGTGTTATTGGCTGGTGATCCCCAGCAACAATTGAGACTGCAATTAAGCGAGCGCCACCTACGCGAGTTAGATCGCTAACCAATGAACATTCAGCACAGAGCGTAAGACCGTAGCTGGCGTTTTCAACGTTAGAGCCCTGAACAATGTCACCTTTGCTTGTGTAACCGGCTGCGCCAACAGTGACTTTGGAATAGGGGGCATAGGAGAGCTGAGTTGCAGCGATTGCTCTTTCTCGCAGTTCGCTCCACGGGATTTCTTTAGAAGTGTTCAC
>CAINVQ010000183.1 GCA_903854175.1 uncultured Actinomycetes bacterium
TTACCGGTCAAGATCTCATCAAGGCGCTTGAAGACATACCTGCAACAACCGTGTGTTTGCTACCTGATGTATGTCTCTCAGAGGGCAGGTTCCTCGATGGCCTTACACTGGAAGACCTTCCGCATCCAGTTATCACCGTTCGCACAACGGGTCAAGATCTGCGTAAGACACTCGAGCTGGTGCGCTCCAAAGGAATGGTCTCGTCATGAAAAAGCCCCAGGTTGTAATCGTTGGGCGACCAAACGTTGGTAAGTCATCACTCGTTAACCGTCTGGCTGGAAAAAGAGTTGCTGTTGTTGAAGAACATCGAGGCGTAACGCGCGACCGCAAGGCCGTTGAAGTTGATTGGAATGGCGTTACGTTTGATGTTGTTGACACTGGTGGATGGCTCGAAGTCGGTGACTCACTTGAATCGAAGGTTTCAAAGCAAGCTGAAGCCGCACTTAGCGAAGCTGACCTTGTGTTGCTTGTTGTAGACGTAACAACCGGACTCGTTGATGAAGATGGTCACGCTGCTCGATGGGCACTAAAAAGTGGCAAGCAAGTTGCACTAGTAGTCAACAAAGTTGACGACGAAATTCACGAAGCAGCTTCTTGGGACTTTATGAGACTAGGAGCAGGCGAGCCACACACAGTTAGTGCTCAACATGGTCGTGGTACTGGAGACCTTCTTGACTTCATTGTCGAAGAACTGGGCCAACAGATCGCTGTTGAAGAAGCTTCTGAAGCTGATGATGACGGAGCACTACGAGTTGCAATCGTTGGGCGACCAAACGTAGGTAAGTCAACATTGTTTAACCAGTTAATTGGTGAAGAGCGTTCTGTTGTTCACGACATGCCAGGAACGACCAGAGACGCAATCGACACCGTTGTCCAAACTGAAGTAGGACTTATTCGCTTCATTGACACAGCTGGAATGCGCCGTCGTGCAAAAACAGAGGCTGGCCTCGAAACATATGCAGTGCTTAGAAGCCTTGATGCACTTGACCGTGCTGATATTGCGATTCTTGTCATTGACGCAACTGTTGGTGCTACTGGCCAAGATCAGAGACTCGCTGAAAGAATTTCTGCAGCTGGATGTCCGTCACTTGTTGTTCTCAATAAGTGGGAGTTGATTCCAACTGAAGAGCGTGACTCGGTACTTGAAACTGTAGGAATCAAGCTTGCGTTCCTAGGTGATGCTCCCGTCATGAAAACAACTGCTGTATCTGGAAAGGGTGTTCACCGCATTCTTCCTGCACTCTCAATCGCTGCAGCTGACTACGTGAAGCGAGTTCCAACCGGGGCCCTCAACAGAGCGATTAGAGACATCCAAATCAAACAGCCAGCACCTACTGGAAAAATTCGTTATGCGGTGCAGGGTGCCACTGAACCACCAACATTTACTCTCTTTGTTTCAGGAAAAATCCCATCGACCTACATGAGATACATCGAACGTTCACTGCGTGAACGTTTTGAACTAGGTAACCAACCAATTCGAGTTCGAGTTCGTACTGAATAATGACGAAGTGGTGTGAGGACTGTGACCGCCCGGTAGAAGGTAATTACTGTGAGGTCTGCGGCAGTCATATTGAAGAACCGGCCAAAGAACCAATTCCTTGGCGCTGGCGCTTTTTTATATTCAGCACAGTTATTTACGTCATCTGGCGTATTTATCAATTAGTTTCTTGGTTAGCTCGCTAGGAGAAATATGCCCATTTACGCACTTGGTGACCGTGTCCCAACAATTCATGAAGATGCCTACGTACACCCAGACGCTGTCATTATTGGTGACGTTCGTATAGGCAAGGAATCAACGATCTGGCCTGGAGCAGTACTTCGCGGAGACTACGGAACAATCATCATTGGGGAGCGAACATCAATTCAAGACGGATCTGTACTTCACGCAACCGCAGAGCTGATGACTGTTGTTGGCGATGACTGTGTAATTGGTCACATTGTTCACCTAGAAGGTTGCACTATTCACAATGGTGCTCTTGTAGGTAATGGAGCAAACGTTCTTCATCGTGCACAAGTTCACTCTGGCGCCACTGTCGCCGCAGGAGCTGTTGTGAGAAATGATGGAATAGTTCCTGAGAACGCGCTAGCAGTGGGTGTTCCTGCTCAGATCAAAGAAAATGCCAGTCACGGTCAGTACATTCTTCTTGGTGCAGCTCTCTACGTGGAAAACGGTAAGCGCTACAAAAAAGAACTTCGGCAGCTCTAACTATTAGAGACTGATACAAGCTTTTCTAAAGCAGTGCCAGCACTGCCATTAATGACACTCTGCTTTGCAATCTCGAAACCTTCACTGATTGTCGTGGCCTTTCCAGCCACGATCAGCGCTAGTCCAGCGTTCGCACAAACAACATCAAATATGGCGTCTTGCTTGGCATTGAGGAAGTCTCGAACAACGCCAACGTTGTGAGTTACATCACCACCACGAATTTCAGAGACGTCGTGGATAATACCTAGTTCTTGAGCTGCATTCACTCGTTTTGTCTCTATCGAACTGCCCTTCACATAATGAAGTGTTGCTTCAGATCCGAGCGATAGTTCATCAAGCCCATCATCAGAATTGACAAGAATAGCGAATTCAATGCCTCGCGCTCCAAGTACTGCTGCCATCTGTTCCATCACTTGATTATGTGAGACACCAATCAATGACTTTGTAACGAGAGCGGGATTGGCTAGAGGTCCGAGAACATTAAATACTGTTCTAAATCCAAGAGCGCGCCTAATAGGTGTTAAGTATCCAAGTGCGTGGTGAAACGTCGGAGCAAAACAAAAACCAATTCCTGCTTCTTCAACACATGCTTTTACTATTTCTGCAGGTGCATCAAGTCGAACACCTAGAGCTTCTAGAACATCAGCTGAACCAACAGATGATGACGCAGCACGGTTTCCGTGCTTAGCTACCTTTACTCCGCTCCCAGCAACCGCGAGTGATGCCATTGTTGAGATGTTCACAGTGTGCAGCTGATCGCCGCCGGTGCCAACAATGTCCATGGCATCGCCATCAATGCTGAACGTTGTTGCCGATGAGATCATCGCATCAACAAAACCCGTCATCTCGTCGGCAGTTTCACCCTTGGCAGTTACCGCAGTTAAGAAGCTCGCAATTAATGGGGCCTCAATCTTTCCTTCAAGAATCTGTGCAAGGGCGTCACGAGCCTCACTACGTTCAAGATTTGTTCCCCGAACAAGTGGATTTAGGACGTCCTGGGAAAAGGAATAAGCCATGGATATACGTTACCCCTCGGACATACGACTTCGAATCGACAAGTACGATTAGTAGATGGCGGCAACGTATTTGGATGACATTGTTGAGTTTCATAGGCAACGAGTAGTTCGTGACGCCAGGAACTGGCAAGAACGAGCCGAGACTCTTACTTACCAAGGACCATCATTTTCTGATGCCCTGCGATTGAATCCAAATGTTGCAGTAATCGCAGAGGTGAAGAGACGCTCACCATCTAAGGGATGGATCAACGAGAATCTAAATGCTGCTGATCTAGCGAAGAATTACCAGGACGGGGGAGCGAGTGCTATCTCAGTTCTTACAGATGAGAAATATTTCAGTGGGTCGATTGCAGATTTAAATGAGGTTCACTCAGCAGTTTCTCTACCACTACTTCGCAAGGATTTCACACTCGGAGCTAATGACGTTCTTGACTGCGTTGAAATAGGTGCCTCTGCTGTCTTGTTAATCGTTGCTGCACTAAATCAGCAAGAACTTGAAGCGTTTTACAACCTTGCAGTTTCTGTTGGACTTGACGCACTCGTTGAAGTTCATGACTCAGAAGAAGCAAAGCGTGCGCTGGACATAGGTGCAACGATTATTGGAATTAATCAGCGAGATCTAAAATCATTCTCAGTTAATGCTGAATTATCCGCTGAAGTAGCTGAATCTCTGCCTTCATCAATAATCTCAGTATGCGAGTCAGGCCTTCGTTCGCTCAGTGATATTGAAAATGCGAGCGCTGCTGGATTCGATGCAGTACTCATAGGTGAAACATTCGTTGCATCTGACAACCCTGTGGAATTGGTTCGATCCTTCGCCTCTGTAAAGAAGAGCTCCAATGATTGAACTTGAACTACTTCCTTCCTTCATAAAAATATGTGGAATCACAAGTACGCAAGATGCTGAGTACGCAATTGAAGCTGGCGCTACCGCAATAGGACTTGTCTTTGCAACGTCTCCAAGAAAAATCGACATTGCAACTGGAAAAACAATCTCCGAATATTCAAAAAATAGAATTCTTAGGGTTGGTGTCTTTAAGGATCAGTCTGATGAGGAGATTCTTTCAATTATTGAAAATGTTGAACTCGACTGTGCGCAACTTCATTCTCCCTTGAGTAGTGAGCTTGAGAAAGCACTCAGAAATCTCAATATTGCTGTCATCAAAGCAATGTCAGTTGGCACAGATGAGATTGATGAATTTGATGAGCACCGAGTTGCTGCAATTCTTATTGATGGTCCTTCTCCTGGAAGCGGTGAGGACCATGCCTGGGAAGATGTTCAGCAAAACTTCTTTCAACGGCCAATGATCGCTGCTGGAGGTCTAAATACATCGAATCTTTCGCGAATTGTTACTTTGACCAATGCTTGGGGTGTTGATGTTTCTTCAGGAGTTGAGGAATCACCTGGAAAGAAGAACCCCGCAAAAGTGAGTGATTTTGTAAATAAGGCTAATAAGGTATTTGTTCAACCGGAGGACTCAAATGAGTGATGCAAAGACATTTATGTCAACACCAGATGAGCGTGGACGTTTTGGTGAGTTTGGTGGACGATTCGTTCCTGAAGCACTGATGCCAGCATGCCTAGAACTCGAAGCAGCATTCAAAGACGCATGGTCAGACCCGGAATTCATAAATGAATATCAGACCGTTCTTCGCCAATTCGGTGGTCGTCCTACTCCGGTTACATACCTGAAGAGACTTTCTGATCAGCTCGGAATAAATGTGTATGCCAAGAGAGAAGATCTTGCTCATACCGGTTCACACAAAATAAATAACGTCATTGGGCAGACCCTTTTAACGAAGCGCATGGGCAAGAATCGCGTTATCGCTGAAACCGGCGCAGGACAGCACGGAGTTGCAACCGCTACTGCTGCAGCAAGACTTGGACTTGAGTGCACTGTCTATATGGGTGAAGTTGACACAATCCGTCAATCACTCAACGTTTTTCGAATGGAACTATTAGGTGCAACTGTTGTACCTGTCACCTCTGGCAGCAAGACACTAAAAGATGCCGTAAACGAAGCAATGCGTGAATGGGTGACTTGTGTCCAAGACACTCACTACTGCCTCGGATCGGTTATGGGGCCACATCCATTCCCGTGGATGGTTCGAGAATTGCAGAGCATCATTGGACATGAATCAGCGCAGCAGTTAATTGAATATGGGGTTTCAACCCCTGATTTCGTTGTTGCATGTGTGGGTGGTGGATCAAACGCTGCTGGGATCTTTGCTGGTTTCGCTAATACTTCAGCACGACTTATTGGTGTTGAAGCCGCCGGTGGAGCTGCAGTTAAAAATGGCTCACCTGGAGTACTCCATGGAATGCGATCAATGCTCATTCAAAGTGAATTCGGACAAATTGAAGAAGCTCACTCAATATCTGCCGGGCTTGACTATCCAGGGATTGGACCAGAGCATGCGTACTTGGCAGATGCTGGGCGAGCAGAGTATTACCCGATTGGCGACGAAGTTGTGCTTGACGCACTCCAGCTCCTAAGTGAACTCGAAGGAATTATTCCTGCTCTTGAAACCTCACACGCTGTTGCCTGGATTACTCGTGAAGCCGGAAAAACAATTCCTAAAGGTTCTTCGGTCTTACTGAATCTTTCAGGTCGTGGTGACAAAGATGTTGCACAAGTTCGCTCACTTCTTCGAGGAGAGTAGTGAAGTCACTCGAAACAAAACTGCGTGCTGTTAGATCTCAAAATCGAAAGGCACTAGTACCGTATTTCATGGCGGGACTTACCTCTGACTGGGTGCAACACGTTGAAGCAGCAGTTCATGCAGGAGCTGATGCAGTGGAGATTGGAATTCCTTTTAGTGACCCAATCATGGACGGAGTCGTGATCCAAGAAGCAGCAATTCGTTCGCTTGGAAATGGAACAACACTCGATTCCATTTGTGCAGACCTGGAAAAGAGCTCAATTGACGTGCCGCTCATCACTATGACGTACTTCAATATTTTTCATCATTACGGGCTGGAGCGCTCAATCGGAAAACTCACACAGTCAGGCATTGAAGGTGCAATTGTTCCTGATCTTTCGCTCGAAGAATCTGGCCCGTGGCATGAGATTAGTAACCAGCATGGTCTGGCCAATATCTTTCTAGTTGCCCCCTCAACTAGCCCTGAACGAGCAAAACTCTTGGCTCAGGCCTCAGAAGGTTTCTGTTACGCCTCTGCACGCATGGCCGTAACGGGTAAGGCATCTGAAGAGGCAGATGCCTCACGTGTTGTGAGTGGGATTAGAGCTGGTAGTGATATTCCAACTTATGTAGGCATAGGAATCTCTACTCCCGAACAAGCCAAGGCAGCTGCCATGGCGGCTGACGGAGTAATTGTTGGCTCAGCATTGGTTCAACTCATCCTTGATGGAGCTGGACCAGCAAAAATTGAAGAATTCATATCCTCATTCCGACAGGCAATTGACTAGTTTTTAGGCCTTTTGACTGTAAATTTTGAAAATATTTTTCAGAGAGGGATCAGGTATTTTGTCAAAACCCTTTAATCACTTGGGTTACCTAAAGGTAAGTAAGGCTTAAAAAATATCGTTACATTCCCGTAATAAAGCACCTGATTGCGTAAGGATTTCTATGCGGAGGGAATTACCAAATTACCTTTAAGGAGAAATAAATGTACGTATTAGGTGAATTTTTACTCTTGTCGGCGTTGCTTGTAGCTGTTCTTTCAGTATGGAACGGTCTTACCAGCACACTCAAACTTGATGGTCCTATCAAGATGATTCCAATCATTGGTTCACACCAAGACCTAGGAATTGCCATTCTTATGGTTTGGACTGTTGGCGTTAGCCCAGCTGCTGGCTGGGGAATTTCGACAAGCCACGCTTGGATGAACATCGTTATCAACGGTGCAATTGTTTATGGATTCATTCCTCTTAAGGATGCTGTTATCTCAATGGTTTCAAAGGGATTTCGCGCCTAGTTGATTCAGAATCATAAAAACGCCCGCCAGATTCGTCTGGCGGGCGTTTTTGCTTATAGTTAGTCTTTCTAGAAAAACCCGTGAAAGGTTGACTTGATGACTGAATCAAAATTAGAAGCCTGGTTAGAGGAAAGCCGATCTTTCCCACCAAGCACTGAATTTGCAGCTCAAGCGAATGCGCAGCCTGGGATCTATAACGAAGCGTCATCTGACCCAGTTGCCTGGTGGCGTAAGCAAGCCGACCGACTTTCCTGGCACACGCCTCCAACCAAGACACTCGAATGGGACATTCCTTTCGCCAGATGGTTTAGTGACGGAAAACTCAATGCCAGCGTTAGCTGTGTAGATCGCCACGTCGCAGAAGGACGCTCAGACAAAGTCGCATATCACTGGATTGCTGACGCTGAGGGTGAAGAGCGAACAATCACGTACGGCGAACTTTTAAAGATGGTTTCTCAGACCGCCAATGCACTTCAGGAACTCGGAGTTAAAAAGGGCGACCGAGTCGCCGTCTACATGCCAATGATTCCTGAAGCCGTAGTAGCAATGCTCGCAATTGTTCGCCTCGGAGCAGCACACTCAGTTGTCTTTGGTGGATTCTCTGCTGACGCGCTTTCAAGTCGAATTCTCGATTCAGATTGCCACTTCGTTGTTACCGCCGATGGAGCATTCCGACGTGGGACAGTGAGCCCACTGAAGCCCGCAATTGATGAAGCGCTTTTGTCATGTCCGAATGTTGAAGCAGTTTTAGTAGTTAAACGAACTGGGCAAGAAGTCGATTGGACTGAAGGACGAGATCACTGGTGGCACGAAATAGTTGAACGTCAAGATGAGCATCATGAACCAGAAGCTTTTGATGCTGAGCACACGATGTTCATCATGTACACGTCAGGAACCACAGGAAAACCGAAGGGGATTTATCACACAACTGCTGGTTACCTCGTAGGCGCAGCGACAACGTATTACAACGTTCTTGACGCCAAGAGTGAAACTGACATTAGTTGGACGGCTGCTGACATTGGATGGATTACAGGTCACAGTTACATTGTTTATGGACCACTCATTAACGGAATGACACAGGTGATGTACGAAGGTCTTCCAGACTCTGGAGGAAAAGATCGCTGGTGGAAAATTATTGAGAAGTTC
The DNA here is from genome assembly GCA_903854175.1 of uncultured Actinomycetes bacterium. The sequence continues at coordinate 8,309 of CAINVQ010000183.1, forward strand.
AAAGTAACTGTTCTCTACACCGCTCCAACAACTATTCGAATGCTCATGAAGTGGGGAGAGGAACTTCCTAAATCTCATGATCTTTCTTCTCTACGACTTCTTGGAACCGTTGGAGAACCAATCAACCCTGAAGCATGGATGTGGTACCGAGAAAACATTGGAGGCAACAAGTGCCCGATTGTTGATACCTGGTGGCAGACCGAAACAGGAACCATGATGATCGCACCTCTACCTGGAGTCACAGCAACAAAGCCCGGAGCAGCCATGCGTGCACTGCCTGGAATTGGCGTTGACGTAGTTGACAATGACGGTAATTCAGTTGGTAACGGTGAAGGTGGCTACCTCGTTTTAACAACCCCATGGCCATCTATGACGCGTGGCATCTACGGCGATCCTGAGCGTTTCAAAGACACGTACTGGTCAAGATTCCCTGGCAAGTATTTTGCTGGCGATGGGGCAAAAAAGGATGAGAACGGCGACCTGTGGTTACTCGGACGCATTGATGATGTCATGAACATCTCAGGACACAGGCTCTCTACAACCGAAGTAGAGCATTCGCTTGTTGGACACCACGCGGTGGCTGAAGCCGCCGTTGTTGGGGCGTCAGATGAACTAACTGGTCAAGCAATTGTTGCCTTCGTAACATTGAAGCAATCTGTGCTTGACAGTGGTGACGATCAGTCAGAAATTGTTGAACAGTTACGCCAACATGTTTCAAAGACAATCAGTCCAATAGCCAAGCCTCGTCAAATTATTTTGACCCCAGAACTTCCAAAAACTCGTTCGGGCAAGATCATGAGAAGACTGCTTCTCGACGTTGCGGAGCATCGCTCACTCGGAGACGTAACAACTCTTACGGACCCTACGGTTGTAAACATGATCACTGGTTTGATGGACACGCACACCAGTACCGACGACTAAGAGTTACGAGTCGAATCCCAGGCCAAAGAGGTCCATGATTTTGAGCCATAGATTTCTTTTTCCATGTTTCTCGTCAGCTCGTTTGAGTGCCCACTGCGTTAATCGAATGAAGAACCAGCGAAATGGCTCTGGTGGAAAAGGCATTGGCTTTTTTCTAACCATCGTTAGTTTCGTGCGCTCTGTATCTAAGCCATCAAGAAGATCAAGCATCGTGTTTGCGCCAAAGCGAGTGGATCCAACTCCAAGACCGGTGTAGCCAAGCACGTAGGCGGCTTTTCCTCCTAATGCAGTTCCCCAGAATGGTGAGAATCTCGTACACGTGTCAATGACTCCGCCCCAGGCGTGAGTGAACTTGATTCCAGCGAGCTGTGGAAAGGTCTTCAAGAAATGCTCTGCAAGCATTGCGTATGTTTCAGCGTTGTATTCAGGATCACTCGTAACTTTGCCACGGAAGTTATAGATCGCGTCATAACCACCCCAAAGGATTGAATGATCTTTAGTGAGTCGGTAGTAGTGGAACTGATTTCCGGCGTCTGAAACACCTTCATGGCCATCCCAACCAATGCTGTCAAGTTGCACTTCGCTGAGTGGCTCTGTAACTAGTTGGTAGTCATAAACAGGCACCACATACTTTCGAGCTTTCTTGATGAGGGAAGGAAATACGTTTGTAGCGAGCGCAACCTTGGCTGCGGTAACAGCCCCGTATGGAGTGTGCACACGAACGGCACCATCGATGTCTTCAAGCCGTTCAACCTTCGAGTTCTCAAAGATCTTTACTCCAAGTGAAAGACATGCTTTCTCTAATCCCCAAACGAGTCGAGCTGGGTCAACAAGGGCTGTTCCATCAACGTCATAGAGGGCCCCTTCATAGATAGGAGAGTGAATTCGTTTTTGAACTTCTTCCTTTGAAAGGACTTCAACGTTGTCACCGAACTCATTTCTAAGTCGTGCATCTTCAGCCATGTCTTCAAACTGCCAGGGAGCAACAGCAACGCTTAGCTCACCAGTACGTTCCCAGTCACATTCAATGCCGTAACGCTTTACTGTCTCTTCGATTTCATCAAGATTTTCTCGACCGAGTCGCTCAATAATTCTCATCTCATCGGCGAAGCGGTGCATTCCGTTACCAAATCCATGCGTTAAGGATGAAGAGCAGAAGCCACCATTACGACCTGAAGCGCCAGCACCGGTTTCGTACTGTTCAACAATGACAACTTCTCGACTGGGGTCTCTCTCCTTGGCGAGAAGCGCAGTCCAAAGACCGGTGTATCCAGCGCCAACAACACATAGATCTGCCCCCACATCGCCTATCAGGGCAGAGTGAGATTCAGGTTCAAGTGGGTCTGAGTCAAGCCACCAGAGTTCGGGATGCACGTCAGCGAGATGACGTAAGACGAAGGGATCCTTCTTCTGCATTTTGTGTCCAACCATTGGTTGGAATCACCCTCTCTGGAAATACGATTTCGCAACTACTTCTATTGCGAACACCAAACGTCAGTCTGGCCTATGTATTGATTCTACTTATATTTCCAGTAATTGCTGGCAGGCCAACGAGGAAATGACTGCTCAAAAAGCCGTAAACTAGAAAACTACGCTTTATCAGTTCAAAGGGAATCATGAGACTCGCAAACGTTGCCGGACGCTCAACAATTATTTCAGAAGAAGGACTAATCGACGTCCAGACAGCTTCTAATGGGGCGTTTTCAAGTTCAGTGGATAAGGCAATCAATAATCTTGATGCCTTGAAGAAATGGTATTACGACACTGATCCAGCACCAACAACCGTGGCGACACTCGATGAAGTTATGAACCGAGCTGACCTTGGTCCTGTTATTGAAAATCCTTCTCAGGTTTTCGCAATTGGACTCAACTACCGCACTCACGCAGAAGAAATGAATCTCATTTTGCCAACACGTCCAATGGTGTTCACAAAATTCCAGTCATCTATAACGGGGGCAAACTCTACATTTCGAATTCCATCAGAAACAACTGACTGGGAAGCGGAACTGGTGGTTGTCTTCGGTAAGCGTGCTCGAAACGTTTCGGTACAAGATGCACTTAGCTACGTTGCTGGTTACTGCACTGGAAACGATCTGAGTGATCGTGAACTGCAACTGGCTGGCTCGCCAGCACAGTTCTCCTTTGGAAAGTCGCACGAGAA